>JBBUBH010000073.1:0-2676 GCA_038078395.1 Patescibacteria group bacterium | reverse complement strand
TCATGGCTGGAAAGCGGAGTCTGGCAGCGCGGGCAAAAAGGGACGATTTTAAACGATTGCCTTAAAAATCCCCGTTTGTCTATCTGCTTAAAAATCCACCACAAACTTTCAATATATTCGGGTTTATAAGTAATGTAAGGATTTTTAAGATCCAGCCAGAAACCGATGCGGTCTGTAAGCTTCTCCCACTCATCCTGATATTTCCAAACCGATGCTTTCGCTTTCTCATTAAATTCAGCTATCCCGAATTTCTCTATTTCCTGCTTATTTTTCAGCCCAAGCTCTTTTTCAATTTCAATTTCAACCGGCAGGCCATGCGTGTCCCAGCCTGCTTTCCGGCGCACAAAATACCCGCGCATTGTCTTAAAACGCGGAATAACATCTTTGAAAGAACGAGCTTCTATATGATGGATCCCCGGACGGCCGTTCGCAGTCGGCGGGCCTTCGAAAAAGCGGAACGGCTTTGCGCCAGCCCTTAATTTCAGAGTTTTCTCAAAAATCTGGTTTTCTTTCCAGAATTTAAGTATTTTCTCCTCTATTTCCGGAAGTTTGAATTCTTTTAGATTCCAAAGCATATCTTTATATATTATAAAAAAAACCGCCTTAATGGAAGGCGGTATTTATAACTTACGGGATTACTAGTTATTTCCTAAATTATTTAATTGAAAAACGCGGCACTACATCAGCAAATTCAACGAAAGGAAATTTTTCTAGATTTCTTAAGACTTCGGTTAAATTATCATTTTCAATAGCCAGATGAAAACCCAAATCCAATTTTCTGACAGATAGAGGAAAACAAGCTGTAACTCCCTTAACAGAACGCACTATTTTTATGGCTTCTTTTAAATCGATTTTAGGATAAAGCAGAACAAAAACTTCATATTCTTTCATTACTCACCTCTTATTATTTAATTTTCAAAGTTAATGAAAGTTTAAACTAAAAAAATTTCTCTGTCTAATTTACATCTTCTCCGGCCTGCTGATGCCTAAAACCCCGAAAACATTTTCAAAAACTATCTTGACCGCCAAAACCAGAGAAAGACGCGCCACCTCCAAATCTCCTCCGGCGCCAACCACGCGCTCTTTTTCATAAAAATTATGAAAAATTCCGGCAAGATCAACCGCGTATTTAGTCAGCCGATGAACTTGGTAATCTTCCGCCGTCTGCAAAATAATATCGGGAAATTTTGCCAATTCCAGCATCAATTTGATTTCCACATCAGAATTTAATAAATTCAAATCGACTTTCGACTTTCCCTGCCTGCCGGCAGGCGGGAACTTTTCAACTTTCGACTTTCGTAGGATGTGCAAACATCTTACATAGGCATACTGCGCATAATAAACCGGATTTTTACGCGAACGCTCTTTTGCCAAATCCAGATCAAAATCCATATGGGTGTCCAAGGAATGCATCAAAAAGAAAAATCTCGCCACGTCCGGGCTTACCAGATCCAATAAATCGTCCATAGTGACAAATTCCCCTTTCCTCTTGGACATTTTTATTTCTTTCCCGCCGCTCACTAAACGGACCAACTGGGTAAGAATAATTTTCAATTTGTCTTTTTCAATACCTAAAGCGCTTATTTCTTTTTTTAACTTTTCTGCATAACCGTGATGATCCGCGCCCCAGATATCAATCGCCAGATCAAATTTTCTTTTTATCAGTTTATCGTAATGATAAGCCAAGTCCGCCAAAAAATATGTCGTCTCGCCATTGGATTTCACCAGCACGGCATCGCCCAGCCACCACGCTCCATCTTTTTCATAAGCCGCACCTTTTTTCTTTAATGTTTCTAAAACTTTTTTTATTTCCCCCTTCTTGTGGAGATTTTTATCTTCTGAAAACCAGGAATCATGTTTAATATCTGCTTTTTTGAGAGAATTTTTTATTTCTTTTAATAAAAATACCGCAGCTTGTTTTGCTGTTTTTCCTTTTAAATTTTTTATGTATTCTCCTTTGTAATATTCTTCTTTATCGGGAATTTTGCCTTCCGCCGCCAAAATGCTTTCTCCGAGAATTTTTACCTGATTCCCAGCGTCATTCACATAATATTCGCGCGTCAATTTATGCCCGGCTTTTTCCAAAACATTAGCCAAAACATCGCCATAAAAACCGCCCCTGCCGTTCGCCATAGTCAGCGGACCGGTGGGATTAGCTGAAACAAACTCAACATTCACTTTTTGCGGATGTTTAGTCGTGAGCTTGCCGAAAAATTCTCTCTTTTTTAATATCACAGACAATTCTTTTTGCAGTAATTCCGGTTTCAGCCAAAAATTAACAAACCCTGGCTGAACAGCTTCCACTTTTTCAAAAAAACTTAAACCTTGAACCTTAAACCTTTCAACTAATTCTTGGGCTGCCTCGAATGGAGATTTTTTCAAAATCGGAGCCAATTTAAAAGCCACATTTGTCGAATAATGCCCGAATTCTTCTTTTTCAGAAGATGTTACTTCAATATCAATACCTTTGCCGATGATTTTTTGGAGTTTTATTTTTATTTCCAGAATCATTATTAAATGTTAGCTTAATTTTCCTTACTTGACCAACCTCCGCCAATTGCCTATCATTTACTTAGTTATTTAACTGAAAGAGGGTTTAATGAAATTCTCCGTCCTTGCCGTTATCATGGCTTCAATGGCTTTTCTTTCCGGTTGCGGCGGTCTCGGATTCAGCCA
>JBBUBH010000072.1:0-1361 GCA_038078395.1 Patescibacteria group bacterium | reverse complement strand
TTATGGTCTATTTCCGAAATATGGATAAGGCCCTCAATTTCCGGCTCATCAACGAATTTAATAAAAGCGCCGAAATCAGCAACTCCGGAAATCATGCCTTCTATTATATCTCCGGCTTTATATTTATTAAGCTTTTCTTTGACATTTTGATTGGTGATTTCTTTTTCCGAGAGGATGAGCTTGTCAGTCCGCAGATTCAAATCCAAAATTTTCACGCGCAAATCCTGTCCGACAAGTTTTTTAAGCTCTTCGGTTATTTTTGATTTATTGCCGTCTTCAACGCGCGGATAGTGCTCATTAGAAAGCTGGGAAACCGGAAGGAACGCTTTAACGCCCTCCATTTCAGCAAGAAGGCCGCCGGAATTCGCTCCGGTAATTTTTGCACTGAATTCTTCGCCTTTCTCAAAAAGATCTTTCAATACCTGCCAGGCCTTCTGCCTTCCCGCTCCGGCAAGGGAAAGTTCCACATATCCGTCGTCATTTTCAACTTCAACCACTTTTACGGAAGCCTCATCTCCTTCTTTTAAATTTTTAATGGCCTCGCGGGCATTCATAAGCTCAACGCCATAAACAACTCCGGTGCCGAATTTTCCCAAATCAAAATAAACCGCTCTCGGCATCCTTCTTAAAAGTTTTCCTGTAATTAATTCTCCTTCTTTAATAACTGCGCCCAATTCCGGCAATGATTTCACAAGCCGGGCAACCACTGACTCCGTTTTTTTTGAACTGTTTAACATTAGTAGTATGCCTTCGTTTTATTTATGGGATTCCGGTTAAACCGAATGTCCACAAAGGCTGGATTAATAATAATTATTAAATGGTAATGCATAATTAAAAAAAATACAACTATCGCTCAGATTATTTCTTTATGGAACCGGGCTGTCCGTTGGACTCTATTTTCATAATAATCTCCATCGCGACATTCAAATTTAAATTCAGGTCAAGGCGCGAGGAGGAAATCGCAGCTTGAGCTGCTTTTCCGACGAGTAACGATGAGTTGGATTTATAATTTGAATGTCCCTTCGGGTTGCCGTCTAAATAAGTCATTTCGGCGTCATTCCTCCTCAATGCGGTAAAACCGCTATTTTGTCGTCATTCCTTGAACTAACTTATTTATTCTGGCAACGCGATTAGGAGTTATTATGAAAATAGAGTTCTAGCTCCCGCGGCTCGCAAGCGCCGCTACATCCTCGCTCCGACGGTCCCGCTTTGCGGGACACCAAGCCGTCGGAGCTGCGGAAGTTTCCATACAAGAAACAATCTTCGCTTCTTACAATTATGCCGCACAGCGGATGAATTACTCGCTATTTTTGAAAGGAATAAATAAAAAAGCCCCCGCAGAAAATGTTCCGCAAGGGGCT
>JBBUBH010000071.1:0-1911 GCA_038078395.1 Patescibacteria group bacterium | reverse complement strand
CAAAATATATCCGGAATACTCGGCAAAAAAAATACCGAGAAGATCCAAAAAACGGTTTTTCCCGGCGAAACCATAAATTAAATTAAAAACTTTTTGGTCAAACAACATTTCTAATCGCTAGTCGCTAATTTCTAATCGCTAGTCGCTTCTAGCGGCGGACAAACGGAAGCAAGCTCATAAAACGGGCTCTTTTTACCGCTTTTGAAAGCGCCCTCTGGTGCTTTGCGCAAGTTCCAGTAAATTTCCGATCAATAATCTTCGCCTGAGAAGAAATAAATTTCTTTAACAATTCCGCTTCCTTATAATCAACCTCAACTAAATTTTGTGAACAAAAGAAACACTGTTTTGTCATCATATTTTTATTCTAAAATGGCAAATCTTCCGACTTAATTTCTTGCGGTGAGTCCGTCGAATCCGCTTCATCAAGATCAATGGTTGGGACTG
Source organism: Patescibacteria group bacterium (assembly GCA_038078395.1). Taxonomy (GTDB): domain Bacteria; phylum Patescibacteriota; class Minisyncoccia; order UBA6257; family 02-FULL-45-10c; genus JBBUBH01. The sequence goes on along the minus strand of JBBUBH010000071.1, from coordinate 1,467 downwards.
CTTGGCTGGCTGCCGGCGCGCTTTCTCTCATTGGTTCGCGGCCGCCGCCCTCTCCAGCTCCTCTTGCTTTGGCGCCCATTTGGAAATTTTCAACCATTATTTCCGTCATATATCCCTTGGTACCGTCCTTTTTATCCCAAGAACGGTATTCAATCCTGCCATCAACATAAACCTCTTGTCCTTTCTTCGCCCACTGTCCGATAATCTCGGCAAGCTTCCCAAATGCCACGCAATTATGAAATTGCGCAACTTCTTTTTTCTCGCCATCTTTTGTCTTATAAACGCGGTTCGTGGCAAGCCCAAACTTAACCACCGGAGTTCCGGATGGCAATGCCTTCATTTCAGGATCATTGGTAATTCTTCCTATTAATTGCGCTTTATTTAAATTCATTTTTTTAGGCAGTAGTCCGTAGCCCGTAGTTCGTAGAAAATTTCTACGCGCTACACCCTACGTGCTACGCGCTTATTTTAATATTTCTTCCAGTTTTTCTTCTAAATCCTCATTGGTCAGCACGCCTTTTGGAGCAACCGACGGCAACGGCGCCCTTTCCATTTTTTCGACAACAACTTTCTTTTCCTCATTTTCAACGCGCCTCATTCTCCTGCCCCCGCTCTTGGCAATGGGCGGAGTAATCACAAGAATCCGCAAAATAACCGGGTTTAATTTCAAATCATGCGAAATCTTTTCAACTTCTTCCGGGGAAGAAAGAAAATATAAAAATCCAAAATGGGCTATTTTATTTTTTTTAATCGGGTATGAAAGCCTGACTTCGCTGACCATTCCATGATCAGTCACCTCGGCGCCATGACGGGAAATAACCGATTCAACGACGTTTTCATCTCCCTTGTTTACCACAAGAAAAGACAGTTCGTAACTCTTTTTTTCTTTATTTTCTTCCATATTTTATACGATAGTCATTTTACCAAAATTCTTATTCCTCTGTCAATTTCCCTTTATTTCTCGCTGTCTTTTGAGGAATCTGGATTTTCTTCTTCCTTTTTATTAAATTCCTCTATACCGGTGCCAACTGGTATAAGCCGGCCGATAATGACATTTTCTTTAAGGCCGCGGAGCGTGTCCGTTTTTCCTTCAGTGGCCGCATTTACAAGAACGCGGGCGGTTTCCTGAAAAGATGCGGCGGAAAGAAAGCTCTTGGTTGAAAGGGCGACTTTTGTGATTCCCAAAAGAAGCTGCTGGGCTTTTGCCGGCTGTTTGCCGTTTTTCTTGGCTTCGCGGTTAACTTCAAGAAACCAGGATTTTTCAACGATTTCACTGCCGACAAAATCCGTCTCGCCCGGATCCTTAATTTTTACCCTTGCGAACATCTGCTTTACAATAACCTCTATGTGCTTATTGTTTATCGCCGCGCCTTCAGAAATATAAATGCGCAGAACCTGATTAATCACATATTTTTCCACCGCATCGCTTCCCCTAAGCAGGAACAAATCTTTAAGATCAAGCGCGCC
>JBBUBH010000070.1:0-15166 GCA_038078395.1 Patescibacteria group bacterium | reverse complement strand
TCCGCTTCCTTTATAGTAAGGGCCGGCGGCTCGCCTTCAAAATTAGCGCTCGGCGCTATCAATGGTCCGGTTTCTTTTAATAATCCGATTAAATCATTTTTATCCGGAAACCTGAAAGCCAGGGTTTTTGTCCCGCGATGGAGATATTTAAATTTTTCCAAATCGCAATCCAAAATAACACTCGCTTTGCCCGGCCAAATTTTTTCCAAAACGCTTTTTTGTTTTGCGCTTAATCTGACACCGAATAAATCCAAATCGCCATAAGACGAAATCAGGATAATAAACGGTTTTTCGGGACTCCTTTTCCTTAATTCATAAACTTTCATTACGGCCTTTTTATCCAGCGCCGAAGCCACCATTCCATAAATAGTATCAGTCGGCAAAACGCCGATACCCCCTCTTTTTATTATAGAAATTATTTTTTTATCCAATTGAATAGATATTCAGCGGCTCTTTTCTCCCCTTAACGGAAACCGAGCCTAAAAATTTAAAATTATATTTTCCTTTTATTCTGTCTTTTACGCTTTCGCCGATTATAATTTCAGTTTTATATTCCTTATTCAGCCCTTCCAACCGGGAAGCGATATTAACCGTATCGCCCATCACCGTATAATCAAACCGCAAATCCGAACCGACATTGCCGACAATCGCCGGACCGCTGTAAAGGCCAATTCCAATATTTATTTCCGGATCGCCGGCCGCTTTTAATTTTTTATTCAGCTCTTTTAATTTCTTTAACATTCCAAGCGCCGCCTTCAACGCATTGTCCGCTTGATCGGCGTCATCAATCGGCGCGCCCCAAAAAGCCATAATCGCATCGCCGATATATTTGTCCAAAACTCCGTTATTTTCCAAAATTTCATTCGTCATCAAAGTAAAATATTTATTCAATATCCTAACCAGCTCTTTCGGGGAAGTTTTTTCAGCAATAGACGTGAAACCCCTGATATCGGAAAAAAATACCGTCACTTCTTTTTCTTCGCCGCCAAGTTTTACTTTTTCCGGATTATCAAGAATTTCATCAAGGACGTCCTTGGAAACATATTTGGAAAAAATATTTTTTATCAAACGTCTGTCTTTTTCAAGAAGAAAATATTTAAAAGCAAACAGCGCAGCAACCGACAAAATCCATGCCAAATTAATATGTATGAAATTAGAAACAATTCCTTTATTAAATAAAAACACGGAAAAAATGCCGTGCATCAGCCCCGAACAGGCGCTCGCCAAAAACGCATTTAAAGAATCCCGGAATATAAAAAATGCCAAAGCCGGCAAAAGCGCCGCAATTAAAATCCAAATGAACATAACGAACGGGTTTAAATCAACAAATTGATAACCCTTCAAAAGCATATTTACGATATTCGCCTGTATTTCCACGCCGGGCATCCCTTTCCCATGAGAAAGAGGGGTAACCGCTTCATCGTGCAAATCCGGCGCCGTAACGCCAATCAGAACAATTTTATCCTTTAATCCCGCCGCTGTTCCGGCATCGGAAAGCCGCCAAAAAGGAATCCGGCGGATTGAACCGGTTGGAACGGAATAAACTATCCTTTCAATCAGCTTCAATGAATTCTCATTGATTATTTCTTTTTTACTCTGTTTTAAAATCTCATAAGCAAAAGAATTTTTATCATTAATTTTTAACGGAAATTTTCTGATGACTCCATCCCTGTCCAAAATCAGGTTTACATGCCCCAAACTGACAGATTTTAATGTTCCGAATTCATCCATCGGCTTTAAAAATTTATCGGCAACCGGATTATTATTTTCATCTATTATGAGAGGCGACGCTTCCAACGGCATAACAACCGGATATGAAACTTTATCTAAAACAAATGACAAAAACGAATCATCTTTCTCCCCATATCTTGATGGTTCCGAAAAAATAACGTCCAGCCCGACCGCTAAAGGAGGATTTTTATCCAATATCTTGAACGCCCCGCCGAAAATTTCCCGCGGCCACGGCCACTGTCCCAACATCTGTATTGACTCGTTATCAATCGCAACCACGACAATAGAACTGTCCACCGGCTTATTAAAAAACATTAAATCCTCAAAAAATATCTCCAAACCGTGGAATAATCCCGCCCAATATGACAACCAAACAAAAACAGCGACCAGTGCCGCTACGGCGAAAATAGAATATTTTTTCCCAAAAAAATGCGCCATAATTAACGGGTTATTATAGTCGTATCGGTTTTTACCGGCTCCGTATATATTTTTACCGGTTCAATATATGCATTCGTCGGTTCAGAAATAAATATTTTTACTGGCTCAATAGATAAATCAATTTTCTGTTCAACCGGATAAACTCCTTCCGCCGGCAATTTCTGCATATCCTGAATCATATTATTGGCCGCATCCGTAGTTCCCTGTTTCATAAGTTCCCAGCTGTTGATTATTTTCTCGCGCGATTCCGGATTACTCAAAAATTCCTCAACCGCCGGCATAGCTTCTTCTGGAATAAGCTGTTTTATCGGCTCCGGAATTTCTTTCGGCAGATTATTCAGAAGCTCCGGGGGTAATTTTTCCAAATTTTCTTTTGTCGGATTTTCCTTATATAAATTATAACGGCTCAATAATTCCTTGTCCGCGAATTCTCCGACTTTTTTAATCAGCTGTTCTTTTGTCATTTCTTTCTGTTTTAATCCGGCCTCAACGGCTTTCTGAATTTTCTGCTTCTGTTCAATTGCGCGCTCCTTCACTTCATCTCTTACCGCTTTGCGGATTTCCTGCCTGATTTCTTTGGTTTCAGCTTTTACCTCTTTCAATTCCTGCACAATTTCATTTACGCGCGCATCCGCTTCTTTGGCTTTTTTCACCCACTCCTGTTTCATAATTTTTTCCGGAACCGATTGCGCCGCCAAAAGCTTAACGGCTTCAACAGCGGCCGGCGCGGCGGTTACAGCGGCTCCCATCTGTTTTTGCGCCTCTATTCTCGCTATATGCGAAGCAACCTGACCCGCCAATTCTTTTTTAATTTCTACAAATTTTCCGGCTTCAATCAAAACTTCTTCCTGTTTAAGCGCTTTTTTAGTTTCCGGATCGACGGCGTTTACCGCAACTTTGTTTTCGGAGCCGATGACAGTTGATTTGCCGTCGGCATACTCCATGCCGAAAGCCGTGCCGCGGACAGTAGCAACAGCGGTGGAAGTCCTGACCTCCCAAACAGAATCAGGCGTGGCAAGCGAAATTATCTTAGACCACGCCCTGCCCAAAACAAGATTTATCCTCACAATCAGTTTTCCGCTATTGGCATTGAAACTGCTTTCTTCCAAGACGAACTCCGTTCCGCCGTCAACGCGGACAGCCGAACCATCAGGAAAATAAATATTCGCAAAACCGTTATCATCAACTCTGATAATTATTCCGCCAAAAAGCTCATCACCAGTAAAAAGCTCTCTTTTAACCGAATTGTCTTTTTTATTTAATTCAAAAACTTTCGGGCTGACAACTTCTATCCACGGCTTTATTGAATCTTCCGCCGGCAAATTAACGATTTCTTCCGATTCCTTATTAAAAGAAAAAATTTCCTGAAAACCGCGCGAAATCAAAAAAATTCCGGCAACTAATGCCGCTAAAAGCAATATAAGGAACACTAGGCGAATTTTACTTAACATCTATTACATTTTATCCAAAAAAATGATTATAGGCAATTATGGCCTGACAAATTGAAAAAAGCCGCTTTTTGTATTATTTTTAATGAGTCCCAAGATGAGCAAAAGAAACATCCTTATTTTAATTCTGATTGTCAGCGCCGCCTTACGGCTTATTTCCCTATCAAGCGGAGACACGATTAACGACGAGGTTTTCATGTCTTTCCGCGGGCTGGGAATGATAGATTTTGACGAAGCGAGCGCGCAAACAACACCGCTGGAATGGCTAGATGGCAATATCCCCTGGTGGACGCATTTTTCTTTCCACGACCATCCGCCGCTGGTATTTTTTGTCCAGCATATTTTCATGAAAATTCTCGGTGAAAATAATCTCGCTTTCCGTTTGCCGTCAGCGCTATTGGGCATTGCCTCGGTTTATCTGATTTATCTGTTAGGCGCGCTGCTTTATTCAGAAAATATCGGGCTGATTGCCGCAACGCTTTTAGGGACAACGCTGAACAATGTTTATATTTCCCGAGTCGGGATGCAAGAATCCTATGTGATATTTTTTATGCTTCTCGCCTCTTATCTTTTTTTAAAATCACTGGAAGCCCCGACACCTGAAAAGGGTCGGGGTCCCGACCAAAGCGTCGGGAAAAAATATCCGCTATGGCTTGGAATGGTTTTAGGGCTGGCGTTTCTTGTAAAATACACGTCTTTCATTTTAGTTCCGATTTTTCTCGTCTATCTTGCTTTTTTTAAACGCGATTATTTTACAAACAAAAAATTCTGGCTGGCAATTACGCTGTCAATAATCATTTTCAGTCCAGTAATCATATATAATGTAATGCTCTATAAAACCGCCGGACATTTTGATTTTCAATTTTCCTATCTTTTCGGACAAAATCCCAAAGAATGGCAGGTGGCGCCGGGAAAAGAAATTGGAACATTAAAAGACAGAATTTTTGTTTCTATCCCGCGAATGATTTCATCAAATTCCTGGTTGTTCTTATTACTTTCCGCCTTTTCAATTCTGGCTTTCATTTTTCCGCTCTTTAATAACCCCAAAGAAACCATTAAAAAACATTCTTTCCTTGTCGCTTATCTCATTTTCCTTATTTTACTTATTCTTAAAATTGGGCCATCTTACAGATTCCTGACCATGCTGACGCCATTTTTAGCGCTCAGCGCCGCCATTTTTTTAAATTATATTTACCAAAACTATTCTAATGTTCTTAAGAACATTAGAATATCAAAGATGTATCTAATAATTTTGTCAATTATATTAGCTTTTGAAATCTTCTATTCCATAAATAACCAAATAGCTGATTATCCAATCGGCCCCGCGCCGTGGCTATCCTCAAAAATCCGATTTGAAAATTATAATTGGGGCTATAATGAGCTGGGAGATTTTTTTGAAAAAGAACTCGCCGACAAGGTCCCCGCCCTCACTTTTAATCCCAAATATAAATTCCTTGATGATCTGCGGAATTCAGCGATAGAAAAAGGCGTAGCAAGCGGCTATCCGCCTTATCCGGCGCTAATCGTTCTCGCCGGAAATTTTGACAAAGGAGCAAAACTTTGGACGCTTGACCGCTTGCATATTTATCATGCCTGGCCGATTATCAGCATAGAAACATATTTCCAGTTCCTGAAAGAAAACGGCTTTGATTATTACGGCCGCATGGGATTTAAAAAATATTATTTTGTGGTTTCTGCTAATTCAGCCCTGACGCCGGAACTGAATAAACTCCTGGAAAATAAATATATCATCCCCATCTATAACAAACGCGGCGATGAAGCGTTTAAAATTTACACATTCTAACCCCTACACCCTAAACCCTAAAATTATGATTGAATTTAAAATCCTAAAAAAATCAAAAAAAAGCCGCGCCCGACTGGGAATCCTAAAAACTCCGCACGGAGAAATTGAAACACCGTCGCTCGTTCCGGTAGCCACGCAGGCGGTTGTTAAAACCCTGACCAGCGATGAAGTCAAAGAAACAAAAAGCCAAATCCTAATCTGCAACACTTTCCATCTCCACTTGAAACCGGGAGAAAAAATAGTGAAATCAGCGGGAAAACTCCACAAATTCATGAATTGGAACCGGCCGCTTATGACCGATTCGGGCGGATTCCAAGTTTTCAGTTTAGGATTCGGCCACGACTTGAATGTCGGCAAAATCCTCAAATATTTTCCTGAAAATGAAAATAAAATAATAGAAAAAGACAACCAGCCTAAAAAAGTAAAAATCACTGACGACGGAGTATTTTTCAAATCTCCTGTTGACGGCAGAGAACTTTATATCGGGCCAAAAGAATCAATGAAGATACAGGAGTCCCTTGGGGCTGATATTATTTTCGCTTTTGACGAATGCACTTCCCCGCTTTCCACTTATGAATATATAAAACATTCACTCAAAAGAACTCATACCTGGGCAATTCAATGTCTAAAAGTCCAAAAGTCCCTGCCTGCCGGCAGGCAGGCAAAGTCCAAAGTCCAAAGTTTATTTGGCATCGTGCAAGGTTCGCATTTTAAAGATCTCCGCGAAGAAAGCGCGAAACTTATCAACTCGCTGGATTTTCCCGGCTTCGGAATCGGAGGCGATCTCGGCGAAAACAAGAAAACAATGGGAAAAATCCTGGACTGGACAGTCCCTCTTTTAGACGAGAAAAAACCAAAACACCTTCTAGGCATCGGCTACCTTGAAGATATGGAAAATATAATCAAGCGCGGCATAGACACGTTTGACTGCACTGTGCCGACCCATTATGGCCGGCGAGGCATCGCTTTTACAGACAAAGGCAAGCTTGATATAAGAAAATCGCATTTTTTGAATGATAAAAATCCGCTTGATCAAAATTGCGAATGCCCAACCTGCCAAAATTATAAACGGAATTATATCTGCCACCTGACCAGGGCGCGCGAAATAACCGGAATGAAACTTATCACCATCCACAATCTCTATTATTTCAATACTTTTGTTGAAAAAATCAGAGAAAAAATCAAAAACGGAAAATTATAATGAAAACTAATCCTGTGCGGCGAACTACTTTATATGTAGTAAAACATTCTAAGGATGTAAAGATAAATTACGGAAAAATAAAATCCCTGGCCGAAAAATGGTCTAAGGCAAAATTAAATGTCCCTAAATGGCCATCAAATATGCATTTCTCCGCCAAAGGCGGATCCTCCTCCGGAGGAAAAAGGGGGGGTGATAATCAAACGCTTACCTATCTGATTCTTTTGGATGCGCTTAATTTTTGTTTTTGGCCTGCCCCGAGCCCGTCGGATGGACCTAATCAAAATAAAAGATGGGAAATTAAATATAAAAATAAAAAATATGACGGATATTTTGCATTATCTCTGGCGCTTAGAGAATTTTTTATAAAAAATCATGGCAGGGCTAATTTTAATTACCTTAAAAATATTTCTTTCGCCGAATTCAGAAAAATTCTGCAGGGAGGAAAAAACCTCCAATTCCTTAAAAAGCGTTGGCAGATAACCAGAAAAATCAGCGCCTATATCCTGAAAAAATACGGTTCAGCAGAAAATTTTATTCTTTCGGCAAATCACAAGCTTTCTGTTCTTGCGCCAAAAATTGCAAACGAACTTTATTCTTTTAAGGATGAAGCGAAATGGCGTGGTAGCCCCTCGCTATGCTCGGGGCAAAAGAAAATTTTCTTTTGGAAACGGGCGCAAATTTTGGCAATAGACATACTTGGAACTTTTAATAATAAAGGAATTGGATATTTTAAAGATCCGGGATACGCGACGGCTTTTGCCGACTACAAAGTGCCGCAAATTCTCCATACACTCGGTATAATTGAATATTCGTCCCGCCTGACCCGCATAGTCGCAAATAAACGGCTTATAAAGGTATTTTCCCGCGAGGAAATAGAAATACGCAGCGCCACAATCTGGGCAGTGGAATACCTCCAAAAAGAGCTTAAAAAGCAAGGAAAAAATCTTTATCCTTTCCAAATTGACTGGCTGCTCTGGAATAAAAGCCAGCGCGAAAAAATGACTCTGCCATACCATCTCACCAAAACTTTTTTTTACTAATTTGTAATTTTATTATTTTTATTATAAAATAATAAAAGCTTAAAATTGAAAACTTGGAAGGAGAAAGAAATGACTAAACTGGAAAATCTTGCTTTGAAACATCCGGCATATTTAAAGCTCGGAACCGATGCCCCGCTCGCTGAACGCCAGCGCGCGCTTGATGAAATCACAGAAGAAATCTTATCCTGGTTAATGCCAGAAGACTTACTTGACCACGGATTGGAAATTTACAATGAAACAGCCGAGCATTACATCAACGCCCCGGAACACCAGAACATCACCGATGATCTTATTTTATTCATGAACCGGCCGGAACTTATATCCGGCTCAAGCGTGCTTGATCTTGGCTGCGGTTTTGGCCGCGATGCCTTTTTTATGTCCTGTTCCGACCGAAATTTCCGCCAGAAAATGATGATGAGAATTTCTAACGGCCGGACAACGCTTGAAAAATATTTTATTCCTGCCAAATCTTTTCGGGTTATAGGAATTGACGGCTGCCCAAAAATGGTAAGAACAGCGTACGAAAAAAGAAATGATCTGATGTCAAAAACACATTTTGATTTTTCATCGCTGTTTGTCGTCCATGATATCCATTATTTTGAACAAGCAGGACTTCTTCCATTTGACGGCATTTGGTCATGCGCCGCGCTGTTTACGCACACGCCCAGGCCGCTTGTCGGAAAAGTCCTGTCATCCATAAAAAAAACTTTAAACGACAACGGAATTTTTGCGGTAAGCTACACCCAAAGCTTCTCCAAAAATACTTACAACAAACTACTTCTTTCCCGAACCGGAAGAATAAAATATTTTTCCCAACCGATGGCTTCTGTAATAGAAGATGAGGCGGGCAACGCCGGCCTAAAACTGATTTATCAGACGCAAGATGATTTCAATAGAGAAAACAACTTAGTGGCAAAAAATCTTTTTATGACGCAATTTTTTCAAAATAAGCAATAATAATGCAAATCTGCCCCTTTGGGCAGATTTTTTTATCTGATTTTCAAATTATTTTACTTTTTTCAATTTTGATATTTTATCGGCCATTATCCATGCCGACATCATCCCAAACCCAGCTTTATCAATATCAAACGGCTTTATTTTAATGGGATTCTTTAAGAATATAAGCATGTAATATTTCTTATTTTTAAATCTTTGAAAAAATTCCGGAATTTTTTCTCTTTTTATGCCATCATCTTTACCATATTTATCTAATATTTCTTTTACCTTCTTAGGAGTCAAACCGGAAAATTGCATTACTTTACTGACTTCTGCTTTTATCTTTACCGGTTCCCCTGAATCTTTAAAATAAATAACTTCTCCTTTTTTAATTTTATCCCAGGGCCTATATTTAACCGAATACCAGCGCGATTCAATCTTTTTCCGACCATTTAAAATTTTTTGAGTCAATCCCCAGGATTTTTTCATTATCGCCAAATGTTCCATTTTTTATTAAATTTTCACCGCCTGTTCAACTGAAAAATCCCCGATTTTTGTCCGGCGCAAATCTTTTGTCGTTGCCGGATGACCGAGCCGGTGGCCGATTTCTTCGGAAATCGAACGCGCGTAAGTTCCGTAACTGCAATCCATTTCAACTTTCAAAATATAGCAATTCCCCTCCGGATGCGCATCAAACAACTTTAATCTGAAAATTTGCGTTTTTCTTTTCGGCAGATCAATAGAAATCCCCTCTCTGGCATAAGAATAAAACGGCCTGCCTTTTAATTTTAAAGCTGAATAAATCGGCACAGTCAATTCTATTTCTCCTTCCATGCTTTTTAAAACTTTTTCAATCTCCTCCTGCGGAATTTCCCCGACTTTTTTTTCCGAAATGATTTTCCCTTCCATATCCCCGGTATCGGTCTGTTTCCCGAGTAAAACATCTATTATATATGTCTTCGGCAAATGCAGATAACCATTCAATTTTTTAGTGCCTTTTTCCACTCCGATAATCAAAAGCCCGCTGGCAAGCGGATCAAGAGTGCCGGCGTGTCCCATTTTCCTGATTCCCAATTTCCGCCGCAAAATCCTAATAACATCAAAAGAACTTTTTCCTTTTGATTTATCAACCAATAAAATGCCGTCTTTTATTTTCCAGCGCCATAAAAAATAATTAAAATAATTGAAAATAATCATAATATTTCAAAAATTTTATTTCTCGCGCTCTTTCCATAAATCAATCTCACTCTTGAAATAGTGACTTTGAAATGATCCGCCAAAAGAAAAATAATAAATGCCGCCTGTAATTGCCGCGGCAATTAATAATGATATGAAAGGATGCGCCAATAAATACCGCGCTATTTTCATAAAAAACTGGAAATTATTAATTATTTTTTAAATGATGGGCTTTTTTTACTAAAAATATAAATATAAAGAATCTCCAAAATACCCAGCGTATTTATTAAAAGCAAGGCAATAAACCATCTCTGGTCATTGCGCTGGGCGGCTCTCCATAAAGCCAATCCCTTCCACGGCAAAACCCAAAGAATAATCGCAAATAATACCCAGTTATTATCCGTTAAAAACTGCCCCATGTATTCATTATATAACTTTTAATTAAAATCACGAAATTATAAAACAACATTATTATTTTTCAAAAATTCCAGGATATCCCAAGAAGTCAAAATTACCGCCTGATCCCAGCCGTCTTTTGTTTCACTGCCACTCGCGCCATGGGTAGCAATCCCCATCAGATTGCCTTTATAAAACGCGGGGGCTCCGGAAAATCCACCGCGGAAATAAGGCGTAATAATCCCGAAATCAGTTGATTTCCAAAAATCTTTTTCATAATCCGGCGGATAACGCCTGAAAACATAACGCAATCCGCACGGCTCGCCGGAACTTCCGCAAACCGCATTCAAATAACGGGTTAAAATCAAAAATTTTCCGTCAAATCTTTCCAGTACCTGAGGCGAAGCGCTTTCCCGCCCGGGGTAACCAATCAGCAACAATTGGTCGCCAGCATTGAAATCGGCCAGATAAGAAAATAAAGAAATAAAATTCTGATTTTCCGCCGATTCTATTTTCAGCAAAGAAAAATCCAGCCCCTGCGTTTCATTATAATTTCCATCAGGAACAACATAAAAAATCTCCGCCTTTCTGAATTTCGGATCATCCGATTGCCCCCAAAAACCAACCGAAGCAATGGAATCAAGCTGGCTGTCGGTCAAAGCAACATCGCATCTGATCCGCTCCCATTTCCTCCCAGCGGGATCGTTCAATAAATTTTCCGGCGTCTCCAAAACATGTCTGGCGGTAAGGATAATCCCCTTCGGTGAAATAATGACGCCGGTGCCGACATTATAATTCTGCTCATTCCATGGCTGAGTAGAACTTTCATAATACTGTGATCTGAAAACGCACCGGACCAGCGCAATGGCTTGAAGATTTATTTTATCTTCCATTAAAAATTGGGAAGAAACCGCCTGATATTCAGTTGTGCCGGTGGCAACTGAAATTTCCGGAACATCCTTTTTGATTGAAATTGAACCGGAAATATTCTCTTTTGCCGAGGGCAGTTCCTTTTTTTCAGAAATCGGATTTTTTACCGACGTCTTTGATAATTTTTCCGGGATTGTCGCAACAATAAAATTTTCAGCTCCAGTATTAATTCCATTATTTCCGGCATCCAATAAAACAACAGGTTTAACAAAAAAAACAAGCGCCGCGACTAACACGCTTAAAATAAAAATAAAAAGCGGCTTCAATCTCATAAAATTAAATTAACGATTGAAAAGTTTTTTTCAAATTTTTTCCTCCAATAATAACGGAATACAGCGCCGAAAGCAACGGCAATTTATCCATTTTTCCGCCCAATAATGAAACCAAGGGCGGCAAAGAAATTATTCCCTCGCTTTTCAAGCAGCATTTTCCGGTTTTAACAAAATCTTCGCCGGATTCGCGATTCCGCGAATAATGGCTGAAACCGGTCGCAATAAAATCTCCGTATCCGGCCGCCCCAAAAATCGTTTCCTGTTTTCCTCCCAAGATTTTATTTATTGCCGCCATTTCTTCCATGGCTTTTACGACCAGCATGCTTTTCATATTGCCTCCCCAGCCAAACCCGTCCGCTATGCCCAATGCCAGCGCATAAATATTTTTTAAAACACCTGCCACCGCCGCCCCTCGCAAATCATCGGAAAATTCCAATTTTATTCCCGTCTTTTCAAAAACCGTTAAAATCTTAAAAAAAGTTTTTTTATCGTAAACAGCAGCTATTCCCCAGCCGCCCATTCCTTTTTGAAGCTCTTCAGCAATCATCGGACCGGCCAATATGGAAAATTCCTGCCCCCGGGGCAAAGATTCTTTCAGAACCGAATCCATCGTTTTCTTGCCCTTCCCATCTATGCCTTTTGCTAAACAGACAACAACGGTATTTTTTTGAATTTGCGATTTAATTCCGCTAATAATTTCTCTTACCGCCCACGACGGAACGCATAAAAATAAAAAGTCCGCGGAAAAAACCAAATCAGCCAATGGCTTCCGGCTGGTTCCTCTTGACGGTTTTCTGGCCCAGATATCAACCGAATTATTTTTATTAATCCTTAAAACCCCGCCAAGAGCGCGGCCAATTTCCCCGGAACCGATAATCGTAATTTTTTTCTTTACCATGTATTTAAATTATATACTAATTTAAAAAATATTGTGGATAACTTAATTTACAATAAATAATCTTATGAGCTATAATGTGGGTATGAATAAAAAATTAATAATAGGGTTAATAGCCCTGATAATCGGCTTAGGGATAGCCGGATATTTTTTATATAAAAATATGCAAAAAAACCCGGCAGAAAAGGCCGCAGATTTAGTAGAAGACGCGCTTGACGCCGCCACCCAAGGAATTTTACCGGAAATCAATCCCGGCGCCAATGCCGTAGGAGAAAATATTCAAGACGTCAATCCAATAAATAAAATTAATCCGTTTAAAGGAGCTTACACGAATCCTTTCAAATAAATATGAAAAAAGAATTATTTTTATCCATTTCAATAATTTCATTGGGGCTGGCATTCTCCATATTTAATTTAGCCTTCGCTCTTTCTGAAAAAGACATTGTTTATCCTGTTCCCGAACTCAACGGTTGTAAAAACGAAACTGAATGCCGCGCTTATTGCGATAAGCCGGAAAATATAAAACCCTGCGTGGCTTTCGCGGAAAAATACGGGCTGATAGAAAAAGAGGACGCCCAAAAAGCGAGAAAAATCATTGACATAAAAGATGGCCCGGGCGGATGCAAATCCCAACAAGAATGCGAGGCCTACTGCAATGAAATTTCAAACATTAATGAATGCGTTGATTTTGCCGAAAGAAGCGGTCTTTTGTCGCCGAAGGAACTTGAAGAAGCTAAAAAAGTGAGAGAAGCCGTCAAGCAAGGCGCCGAAATGCCGGGCGGATGCAAAACCAAAGAACAATGCGACGCTTATTGCGAAAGCCCCAATCATATGGAGGAATGCATTGATTTCGCGATAAAAGCGGGAATAATGCCTCCGGAAGAACAAGAAGAAGCGCAAAAAATGCTGCAAGCGGTAAAAAAAGGCGCCAAACCGCCGGCCTGCAGAAATAAAAGGGAATGCGACGCGTTTTGTTCCGAAGAAAGCCATTTTGAAGAATGCATCGGCTTCGCGGAAGCCGCGGGATTTATGTCTAAAGAAGAAGCCATGATGGTAAGGAAAACCGGTGGCAAAGGGCCGGGCGGATGCAAAGGAAAAAAGGAATGCGACGCGTTTTGCGAGTCCGGCAGAGAAAATATGGCGGTCTGCGCGGAATTCGCCTTGCAAAACGGAATGATATCGCAAAAAGATTTTGAAATGATGAAAAAAACCGGGGGCAAAGGACCGGGCGGATGCAAGAGTAAAGAAGACTGCGAAGCATTCTGCAATAATCCCAACAACCAAGAAACCTGCTTCCAATTCGGGCTTGAACACGGAATGATTCCGGAAGAAGACCTAAAAAATATGGAGAGAGCGAAAAGTGAATTCAAAAACGCGATAAACAGCGCGCCGCCGGAAGTGGTTGACTGCATTTCGCAAAAAATCGGACCGGAAATGCTCGTTAAATTCAAAGAAGGGACAACGATGCCGCCACGCGATCTGGGAGACAAAATGCGCGAATGTTTTGAAATGGTAATGGAAAAAATGGGTCCGCCGGGCGAAATGGGTCCGCCCTGCGAAAGCGATAATTGTCCGCCGTCGCAGGAAGGACAAGGATTTTTTAACAGAGCGCGCGGATTTATCAACCAAATGATGCCCGGCAATAATCAAAACAGCGGTCAGCCGGCAAGCGTCAGAGTTTCAATTAATAAAGAATCTTCTGGTTTATATTTATTGGAAATCAAAGCCCCAAATGGAATAAAAGAATTTTCATTCACCAGCGAAGGTTCAAATCCTTACAGCGGCGGGCTTAGCGGATGCCCGAATGATTATTCCAACCGAACCATGATTATCTTCCCGGTAAAAGCCGTAATCACAGATTGCAAAGATGAAGTTCATGAATTTACTATTCAAAGCGAGGGAAGCGCCAAATCAGGAGGAAATGAACAAGAAACACAACAAAAAATGCAAATTAATACACGACAGGATATGATCGGCCCCGGCGGATGCAAATCGCAACAAGAATGCGAAGAATTCTGCAAAAATAATCAAAAAGAATGCATGAATTTCAAACCTGCCGGCGAACCGCAACAAATTTGCAAAGGAAATAATTGTCCGCCCCCGGATGGAATAAACCAACAGCCGCCGCAAGGAAAACAAGGAATATTTGACAGAGCAAAAAACTTTATAAGACAATTTGCTCCGGGCACAGAAGGAGAAATACCCGGCAAACCGTGTGAGGGAGAAAATTGCCCGCCACCGGGCGAAATGGGTCAGCCATGCAAAGATGAAAATTGCCAACAACAGATGGCGCCGGGAATAAATGGCGGATTACAGACCCCCCAATTCCAAAATCGGAGTATGCGCATTCCGTCTCCTGATGAAATCCAGCAAATGCAAGAAAGAATGATGCGGGAAGAAACGCAACAATATATGGAAGAAAGAGATAATAATAATGCTCCAAAAATGATTCGGGAAGGAATGGAAATTAAAGAAGGCCAAAATTTCCAACCGATGCAAGCGCCTCAAGGAGGATTCATGCCAGGGACAGGAGGAGAAACGGGACCGATGATGCCAAACAGCGGAGGAAATTATATTACTCCGCCGCAAGGACAATATGAACCAACGCA
Source organism: Patescibacteria group bacterium (assembly GCA_038078395.1). Lineage (GTDB taxonomy): Bacteria > Patescibacteriota > Minisyncoccia > UBA6257 > 02-FULL-45-10c > JBBUBH01. Next base: position 290 of record JBBUBH010000070.1, on the reverse strand, counting down.
ATTTATTCCTCCGGCAACAGGACCAGGCGCAGGCGGAAATTTTGCACCCGGAGAGTCAGGACCGGAACCTGGGACAGCCCCGCCGGGAAATGTAATAACTCCTCCAACGGACGGAGGCGGCGCGCCTCCCCCGCCAACCAGTTTTAACTCATTCCAAAATCTGCTTGTCGGATTACTATCAGACCTTCTGCGTAAATAAATGAAAACCCCGCCATAAGGCGGGGTTTTCATAAAATAATTTATGTATACTTCACCAAGATATCTCCGATAATATTTGCCGCCAGCACCAC
>JBBUBH010000069.1:0-8585 GCA_038078395.1 Patescibacteria group bacterium | reverse complement strand
TGCGACTCTCTGATTTCAGCGACCGAATAAACTTTTGAATGTTTTTCTTTTGATAACTCCCCCAACTCCCGCATGGCGCGTTCGGAAGATTCTTTAAGCGCGTTATCAAACTCAAGAATTTCCGGATGCACCTGCAAGGCGATATCATTAAAACCCAAAAGATTTATCCCCGCGAGAGAACGCACTCGCGAAAGCGCCACGTATCCCATTCCCTTCTCAAACGCGCCGGAAAGGTCAATTTCAACCGCATCAAGCGTCATGCCCTGGCTTTTATGGACAGTAATTGCCCACGCGAGCCTCAATGGAACCTGAGTGATTTTGGCAAGCGCCCTGCCATTTTCTTCAATACTCCAAGTTTCCGGCGACGCAATAATTTTATCGCCGTTAAAAGTAACAACTATCGGAAAACCGGAATCATCAAAACCCGCCACCTCCCCCAATGTGCCGTTAACAAATCCTTTGTCAAAATTATTTTTTATGAACATCACTTTCGCGCGCTGTTTAATTACCAATCTTTCCGGAGCAAGGCATCCTTTTTTCAGGGATTCTAAAATTGCTTTGATTCCCGATTCTTCCATCTTATAAAGCATTTCCTTTCCGGAAAGACGCGCAAGTTCGCGGGCATTTTCTTCATCCACATTGATATTATGCGAATAAAGTTTGGTTATTCTGCCAATTACGGGATCTTTTCCGCGCCGCGCGCAAAGGCGCGACTTAATGACTTCACTGACATTATTCTGTCGAATTGCGTTCAATACCTGAATAAATTTTTCATCTCCTTGCCGATGCTGTTCATGTAAGTAACATATTTTTAAATTCATTTGTTCCCATACCGAAGAATGATAAGCAAATCGCGGCGGCAGCTCGCCTTCTTTAGTAATGGGCGGAAGCTGAAAAAAATCGCCGCAAAAAACCGTCTGAATTCCTCCGAACGGCCTAGAGCTTCCTCTAGCGGCCCGCGCCACCCGATCAATCAAATCAAGGCGATCGGCATCAAGCATGGAAATCTCATCAATAATCAATGTTTTCGCCTGAGCAAATCGCTTCGCAACCCGCCGCTTGGTGGCAATTAATTTAACTTCCGCGTCCGATATTTCACGTTCAATCCCAATTCCCGCCCAAGAATGAATAGTGAAACCGCCCAAATGCGTGGCGGCAATGCCAGTGGACGCGGTTACACCGACAAAAATTCTCTTTTTCTTCAAAAAACGGATATATTCATTAAGCAGATATGTTTTCCCACTGCCTGGCGCGCCGGTAAGATACACGTTGTGTCCGGCTTTCAGTATTTTTAACGCATCTTCTTGAGTCATATTGATTTAATTTACAAATTATATTGTTTCGGGGCCCTACCGACTTTTTTAACTATCTTCGGATATTTTATCTTATTATTTTTTTCCCAAAATCCAATCAGCTCAACTGTAAAAAGCCAATTATCGCCATAATCAAAAAGAAACAGCATTTTATCGCCAACATTTTTCCAGACATCGGAAATCTTTGTTTTTTCCACGCTTTCAGCTCCGGTCGGTTCAATTCCCTCATCTTTCATATCGGCAAAAAGCTCGTATTTCCTTTCAGAATCAAAATAACGATTCCCGGAAATCTCACTGAAAAATCCAAAAGCGTGGTCAAAATCAAAATTATACGCGCCGACAATCACCCCGGCGAATTTGTATAAACTCGCGCTCCCAAAAATTTCGATTTTCCTTAAAATGCTTTTTCTATGAAAAAGACGAATTTCAAAAATATAAGTTTTCATAAACCAAAGATCGGCTGATTTGACCAACTTTAATATAAAGTATCTCAAAATTATCAAAAACACAACATTCCAACATTCTCAAGAATGTTGGAATGTTTTAAAAAATACGGCAATATCGGAATATTTTTTTATTTATTTAAAAAATCGTGGATATTAAGAACCGCTTTTATGGCATCTCCGGCGGCGATATTGTTTTGCTTATATAAACCATCGGTCACATCACCGGCTGCCCAAATTCCCGGCATGGAAGACATCTGAGTTTTATGGTCAATTCTAATCTGCCCCCACTGATCAAGCTGAACAAAATCTTTCACAAATCCGGAATTGGGAACAGAACCGATTTCCACAAAAACTCCTTCAAGTTCCAATTCTTTAAAAGAACCGGCTTTTTTATCAAGATATTTCAACCCTGTGACAAATTCACCCCCAAATATTTCCTTAACTTCGGCATCATAAATAATTTCCACTTTCGAACTTTTTGATATTTCCTCAAAAGTTACGGTGTCTCCCTTAATCTTTTCGCTCCTGACCAATAAATAAATCTTTGAAGCGTAGGAAATAAGATCGCGAACCGCTTCAAGCCCCGCATTGCCGGCTCCGACAACGGCAACCGTTTTCTTATTGAACAGCGGAACATCGCAAGTGGCGCAATAAACAACCCCCTTCCCGTCAAATTCCTTTTCACCGGGCACATCAAGTTTTCTGCGCCGGCTTCCGGAAGCAACCAAAATTGTCATGGTTTCCAATTTTTTCCCGCCCCCCATAAAAACAAAAAAACTGTCCGTATTTTTTTCAATTCTTTCAATCGGATCTCCTTCCATAATTTCAATATCCTGCGCCCTGGCATGCTCTTCCAAATTTTTCGCCAGATCAAAACCGGAGATTGATTTGGTTCCAATCCAATTCTGAATATCGGCCGAAACAATTGATTGGCCGTTAAAATTTTCCGTTATAAGCGCCGTTTTTATTTTTTTCCTTCCGGCATAAACAGCCGCGGCTACTCCCGCCGGTCCGCCGCCGATAATCAATAAATCATACATAGATAGTGAACTAACCACTAACCACTAGCCACTAGCAATCCCGCTTCGTGGGACTAGTCGCTAATCGCTAATCACTAGTCGCTGAAATTATTTTAATCCAAGCGCTCTTTCCAATTCAGAACGGTTGAATCCGACAAAAACTTCTCCATCAATATCAATCACCGGAACGCCCATCTGATGCGACTTGTCGGACATTTCTTTGCGGGCCGCTTCATCAATAAGAACATTGAGTTCCGTAAAACCGACGCCATGCTTCTTAAAAAATTCCTTCGCCATCCTGCAATATACGCAGGCCGGCGTTGAATAAATAATCACTTTATTTATCATTGTATTCATATTATAACACTCTCTTATTTATTTTCCCAAAAGAGAATCAATTATCAGCTTAAACTTGGAAAAAGAATAAGCGCCCTCCAGTTTTGTCCCGTTCACAAAAAATGCCGGGGTTCCTTTCACGCCAAGCGCCTGGCCCGATGCCGTGTCTTTCGCCAATTTTTCAGCAGGCCAGCTTTCTTTCAAGCAAGATTCAAGCTTTGAACTGTCAATGCCAACGTCCGCCGCAATTTTCATCAATGCCGGAATATTTTCCATTAAATCCTGATTATCAAAAAATACATCATGCAGCTGCCAAAATTTGCCCTGCTCATTGGCGCAATAAAGAATCTTCGTGGCCGCTTCCCCTAAACCATGTCCGGGAAAATATCTGAAAACAATTTTTGCTTTTCCCGAATTAACATAATCTTTTATTATTCCCGGGACAGGCGGAGTCCAAGACGGATCATTCTGTTTCAGATAATCAATAACTTCCTTGTTTCCACCCGCGGCTGCGCCGCAAAACGGACAAGACGGATCAGAATAGACAATAACAGATACCGGAGCATTTTTCTCGCCCAAAACGATATCATCATCGGCTACATCCAAAAAAACCTCGGAGCCGCCGTTTTTGTTAGTATCAGTAAGGCTTGCTGTCTGCTTTCCAATACCGGAAGTATACAAAACAGACCCGGAAATAAGCGCCGCGGCAATTAAAATACTGGCTGGTAAAAGATAGTTTTTCATAATAAAATAAATATAAATCTATTAGTAATAATATAAACCAAAATGAACCCGCTGTCCAGATTAAAACAAATTTTTTTAATAGCCGGAGATGTGATTACGCTTTATATTTCCCTTATCCTGGCCCTTTGGATACGCTACGGAAATTTATTTTATTTTCAGCTGATTAATTATCATCTCCAGCCATTCACGATAATTTTCTTTCTCTGGATAATAATTTTTTACATTGCCGGCCTTTATGACCTTAAATCATTAAAAAATGATCTGGAATTTGAAACGCGATTCTGGTACACACTAGGCATAAATGTCATCCTTGCCGTCCTGTTCTTTTATCTCATTCCGTTTTTTGTCATCACCCCAAAAACCAACCTTGTAATTTTCCTGCTCATATTCGGGGGCCTGAATTATATTTGGAGACAATTATGCAATTTTATCCTCGGAAAAATGGGAGCCGTAAACCGCCTGCTGATTGTCGGTTCCAATAAAACAGCCGAAGAAATAATTGAAAAAATAAAAAACAATCCGCAGCTGGGCTATGAGGTAAAACACTGGATGAAAGAAGGTCTGCTTGACAAAGATTTCAGCCACTTAGCGCAAATTATCATAGCTAATAATATCAATACCGTTGTCATTCCGGCGCATCTCAAAAAAGACCTTAAATCCGCCAAACTAATTTACAAAACCCTGATGTTCGGAGTTGAAGTCGTTGACCTTGCTAAATTATACGAATCAACATTCCAAAAAATTCCTCTTGCGGAACTTGAAGAGGTATGGTTCCTGGAAAATCTCGCAAAAAAACATAAAATCTACGAACTTATCAATGAGCCGCTGGAAATAATATTCGCATTGATATTAGGCATTCTCCTGCTGCCGCTCCTGATTATTATCGCGATTCTTATCAAGTTGACTTCTCCGGGTTCGGCATTTTTCTCTCAAAAACGGGTGGGAAAAAACGGAACGGAATTCATAATCTATAAATTCCGGACAATGCGCATTGACGCGGAAAAAGACGGCCCGCAATGGGCAAACTACCAGAATGACGACAGGGCGACCTGGCTGGGAAAAATATTGCGCAGATCGCATCTGGATGAATTGCCGCAGCTCTACAACATTATCAAAGGAGAATTGTCATTCGTCGGTCCGAGACCGGAACGCCCCGAATTCGTGACTAAACTCCAAAAAGAACTTCCTTATTACGATCTCCGCCACCTTGCCAAACCTGGCATCACCGGCTGGGCGCAAATAAACTTCCGCTATGCCGCTTCAGCGACAGACGCTTACCAAAAACTCCAATATGACATTTATTACATCAAAAATAATTCCCCATTGCTTGATTTCCTTATTATTTTAAAAACATTAAAATTTCTGATTTCCAATAATACATAACTCGGTTTTTCTGAAAAATCCCGCAAAAAAGAAATTATGTTCGCCAAAATAAAAACATTCCTTTTTGAAAACCAGAGCATAAAACAAAAAATAGCCAAAAACACATTTTGGCTATTTTTCGGACAAATTATCGGGCGGCTGCTGCGCGCCTTGCTGATTATTTTTGCCGCGCGGACATTGGGGCCTGAAAGCTGGGGCGCATTTTCCTACGCAACGACTTTCGCGGCTTTCCTGGTCACTTTCTCGGATATCGGAATCAGCGCCATCGTCACCCGCGAATCAGCCAAAGACGCAGACGCAAGTAATCAATATTTTTCCACCGCCTTTTTTATTAAGATGGCCATTGTGACGGCAAGTTCCCTGATCCTAATTTTCGGCGGCCGCTATCTGACAAAAATACCGGAAGCCCAGATCTTGATGCCATTTGTCGCAATTATCCTGATTTTTGACAGTATAAGAAATTTCGGATTTGCGCTCAGCCGCGCGTTTGAAAAAATGCAATGGGAAGCTATAAATGAAATCGCCACCAATATTTTTATCACCGCTTTCGGAATCTGGGCGCTTCTTTCAAAACCGACCAGCGCAAATCTTATTACTGCCTATATAATCGGCACCGCAATCGGAGCCATGATTATTATTATCCTGTTTAGAAAATATTTTATCGGATTATTGGCTAATTTTAATTTCCATCTAATAAAAACCATTCTCTCTAATTCTCTCCCATTCGCCCTAGCCAGTTTTCTTGGCGCCATAATGATAAATACCGACCTGATAATGCTTGGCTGGATGAGAACTGCTGAAGAAGTGGGATTTTATTCCGCCGCCCAAAAACCTATCCAATTCTTTTACACCCTGGCCGCGCTTTTTGCCACGAGCATTTTTCCAATAATGACAAAACTGGCGGAAAAACCGAAAGAAGAATTCAAAAATTTGCTGGAAAAAATGCTCCGTATCTCTCTTCTTATCTCCATGCCAATAGCCATCGGCGGAATTATTCTCGGAAAAGAAATTACTTTGCTTATTTACGGCCAGAATTATCTCGCGGCAACTGCGCCATTCCAAATCCTGCTTCTGACTTTATTTATAATTCCTCCTTCTATAATAGTAAGCAATTCTTTGCTCGCCTGCGGACAACAGAAAAAGTTCATTACTTTTTCTTTAATCGGAGCCGTCGGCAACATCACATTTAATTTTCTCCTGATTCCATTATTCGGAACTGCGGGATGCGCTTTTTCCACATTGATTACGCAAATACTAGCCAATGCCTTCATCTGGAATGAAATGAAGCAGGTATCTGATTTTTCAATCTTAAATAAAATCAAAAAAATACTTTTTGCTTCATTGACTATGGCCGTTTATTTATTGTTAGCCAAATCATTTGGGATTCCGCTTATCATCAATGGCCTGCTCGCGTTGCCAGTATATTTCGGGTCATTAAAATTACTAAAAGAAGAATTGATTGTCTAAAAATAATTTCCATAAAAAAATCTCCCCATTAAATGGGGAGATTTTTTATCGGATCGATTTCAATCCTATTTCTTCAACTGTTTCAACAGCGCCTGCACTTGCAACATCAAAGCATTAACCTGATCTTGCAATGCCTGAGTTTCTGCTGAATTATCAGCTGCTTGAACCGCTGGCTGAGCCGCCGGTGCGCCGCCATAAACTTCCAAAAGTTTAGCGCGGGTAGCCGGACCAACTCTTCCAACCTGAGGCAAACCGTATTTCTTCTGGAAAGCCTTGACTGCTTTTACAGTCAAATTTCCATAGTAACCGGTTGATAATCCCTCCGGATAAACACTTTTATCCTTGGCTAATAATTGCTGAAGCCTCTTCACATCACTGCTTGCGCTTCCGCTTACCAAATCTTTATTAAAGGCCGGAGAAACAACCTGAGCAACTGATGAAGCCGCTACAACTGCCGGCGCTGCAGGTGTTGCAGGCACAGCTGGAGTTACGGCTGGAACTGCCGGAATTGCAGGCGTTGCTCCATAACTAAATGAAGCAGATTGCCCACCGCCGCCACCGCCACCTCCGCCGCCGCCTCCGCCGCCGCCGCCTCCACCGCCGCTATCCACGCCGCAAGTTGCGGTAGTTGAAGGAGTGACTCTCACTGTTTGAGCGCCTGAATCCTGAGTCGCAGTAACGGTTATTGAAGATTCGGTAGAATTACAACCAATAGCCACCGTGAAATAGGTTTTAGTGTCAACAGTGAAATTTCTCCTGTCCGCTGAAGTCACTCCGAAGCTGGCTCCTGGCTGCAAAGTCACATCAAGACTATCGCTATTCACCGTAATAGAATCAATCGTCCGCTGATTGCCGCTTACCTTCAGGGTATAACTACTGACAGTAAATTGGGCATCAGTAGCAGTCAAAGTGACATCATTCGCGGCAAATGCCAGAGAGGTTGAAATCATCAATCCGACCAGAATTGATAGATATTTTTTCATGATTTTAATTTTATAATTTAATTTTTACTATCTATTCTCGATCGATTTATTGGCAAGCGCCTATTTCCCAAATTGCTATAAGCGCGCCATTTTTGCCGGCGGCGGCAGTAGTAGTAGCCGCATCTTTAAGATCACCGGCGGCTATATACATTCTATATTTCTGACCATTTGTAGCCGTAAGCTGCAGACAACTGCCCTGTCCTTCCGCCGCAGCTCCATTGGCATCTGCCATTAATCTAATAGTAGTTGTTGCGGTACTGGTAGCCGTTGTCAATGAATTATTAAATGTTGCGACTCCTGTTACCGACAAAGTGCTTGAAGCATGCAATTCACCCGCTACTGTCAGATTATTAACCGCTGTTGAAGAAGCGACTAAAATCGCTCCGGCAGTATGGGTAGAAAGACCGGTAAGCGCCGAAGTGCCGCTAACAGTCAAATTCCCTTTTGTGGAAAGATTTCCGCTGGCATCTAATGTGCTGTTGAATGTAGAAGATGCAGTAACAAGTAAATTCTCGGAAAGCGTCAATTGACTTCCCGAAGCATGACCAGCGGCATCAATCGCAAAGAGCTCGGTGCTTACATCATCCTCTAATATCTGAAGAAGATTTCCCGTCTGACCAGCCGAAGCATAAATTGTCAATGGAATAGTGTGAGTTCCTGTAGCCTGCAGAGTCATTAAAGATGTTTGCAGATAATTAGTGGTAGTGCCAAAGGTCATATAACCTTCGGTTAAAGAAGTTAATTGGACCCTATCTCCGCTTGCTGTCAATCCTCCAGTGCCGGTTGATGTCGCAACATTTGCCCATTGCGTGCCATCGTAAAGCTTTAAGAGTTTGCTCGCAGAATTATAATACAATAGTCCTTCTGTGGCAGTAGGATCTGAAGTAAGCGCTG
>JBBUBH010000068.1:4519-7066 GCA_038078395.1 Patescibacteria group bacterium | reverse complement strand
ATTAAAGATCTTTGGTTTAAAAGGAGAGATATAATTTCTGATGGGTTCGATGAATCCCTGAAGTATATTTCAAAGATTATCCCGTTAAAAATTCATAAGATTCCGTCAGGGACAAAATGTTGGACATGGAAAGTTCCTGAAAAATGGAGCGTAAAAGAAGCTTACATTGAAGACTTGAAAGGCAATCACTTGCTTGATCTTAAAGACCATCCGCTTCATGTAATTTCTTATTCCTTGCCCATTGATAAGATCGTGACAATGGCGGAACTGATTAAGCATCTGCATACAAATCCGGCCAGACCAGATGCGATTCCTTTTGAATTTAAATATTACGAAAGAGATTGGGGATTTTGCATTCAGCATAATAAATTAAAAAAGTTTAATAAAGATAAATATAAGGTTTTTATTGATTCAAAATTTGAGAAAGGCAATTTGGAGGTTGGCGATTGCACCATAAAGGGAAAGCGTGACGAAATAATAGTTCTTGTCGCTCATCTTTGTCATCCTGCTATGGTTAATGATGATCTGGCGGGGGTTGCAGCGCTTATTGAGATTGCCAAAGAGCTGGCGAAAAAGAAAAATAATTATACTTATAAATTTTTATTTGTCCCGGAGACAATAGGCTCTATAGCATATCTTAGCCAGAATGAAACTGTCATTCCTAAATTAAAATACGGAATTTTTCTTGAAATGGTAGGTAATGACGGTATGCACGCGCTTCAGTTGACTAGGCAGGGGAACACAAAAATAGACAGAGTGGCAAGATACGTCATGAAGCAGAAGCTGGAAAATTTCAGGGAGGGCCCGCTTGGAAAAGTTGTCTGTAATGACGAGATGGTTTTTAACGGTCCGGGGGTGGATAATCCGATGATTTCCATCAGCAGGTTTCCTTATCCTGAATATCATACAAGCGATGATAATCCAAGTATAATTTCAAAGAAAAATCTGGAAGAGTCTAAAAATCTTATTCTGGAGATTTTAGATATTCTTGATAGCGATTATATCCCGAAAAGGAAATTTAGGGGGATGGTATTTTTATCGGGTTACGGTTTGTGGGTTGATTACAGGACAAATAAAAAATTGAATGAAAATATTGATCAGATTATGTTCATGCTTGAGGGGGATAAAAGCATATTTGGTATAGCCGAAGAACTGGATATGGATTATTATGAAGTCCTGGATTATATCAATAAGTTCCATAAAAAGGGTTTAATAGAAAAAATAGATGTCAGATAAAAAAATTGACGCCATTGTGATTCTTGGCGGCGGATTGATTAAAGATAAAAACGGCTGGCGGACAATTCGGTTCGGTGATATGAAAAACAGCAGCGCCGCGGAAGACGTTTTCGGCGATAATTTGCGTGTAGTGGCCGGTTATTTTTTATATAAAAATCAGCAGGAGAGAAAAAAAACTCCTTTAATTTTGGTTTCCGGCGGCCGCGGCTATCTCCGGAAAGTTAAAGGCGCTCCCTGCGTTGCGAAGGTGCTAAAAAAAGAATTATTGAAGTTGGGTATTCCGCGGAGCGTGATTCTTGAAGAAAAAAAATCTGATAACACTTATCAGCAATTAAAAATATTGTCCGCATTGATTTTAAAAAATAAATGGAAAAATATTGCTATAGTTTCTAATTGGTATCATTTGCCGAGAGTTAGGGCCATTATTGAAAATGTCAAAGATTTAGAATTTTTAAAAAACCAAATAAAAAGTAAAAAAATATTTTTATTATCAGCGGAAAATATAGTATTGAAATATGACAAGAAAAAATGGGGGGATACAATTGCCCGCGCAATGAAAAGCAAGTGGATGAAAAAACGTATTGTTTTGGAAAAACAAGGAATTAGGCAATTGAAGGCCGGTTTATATAAACTGAGATAACTTGTTTGTCCGGCCGGAGGTTATAATTAACAGCAGATTTAAAGGGGGAAACGCCATGGAAATTAAACTGAGACGGGTAAATTTGAATGATTTGGAATTTGTATTCAATCTCCGCAATGAGGAGGCAGTGAGGCTGGTTTCTTTTAGTAGTGATTTGATTGATCTGGAAACTCACCGTAAATGGTTTGAAAAAAAACTTGCAAGTAATGAAAGCGTTTTATTGATTGCCGAGATAGATTCGCAGCCGGTTGCGCAGGTGAGATTTGATTGGTTGTATGATCACGGCGCAGAAATCAATATCGCAGTAACTGAGAAATTCCGTGGCCGAGGTTGTGGGACGGAAATTATACGAAAATCTTCCATTTTGTTTTTGAATGAATTTCCTGTGTGCGGCGATATCTACGCGTATATCAAGCCTGATAATATTGCTTCAATCCGTAGTTTTACTAAAGCCGGCTTTATCTCATTCGGAGAAACCGAGCATAAGGGTCAAAAGTGCATCGCAATGAATTTAACTCGCTAATTAATTAGCGAGTTTTTTTGTTAAGACCTAAAACTTTATTAGCTACTTTTTGAGTTATAGATATTATCATTATGAAAATTAATAATAAGGTAATTGGCCCAGGGAATTTTTGTTTTGTTGTTGCGGAAATTTCAGGAAATCATCATCA
>JBBUBH010000068.1:0-4419 GCA_038078395.1 Patescibacteria group bacterium | reverse complement strand
ATTGAAATTCCGGTTATGGCTGTCAGGGCAGGCGCTTCGGTGGTGGAAAAACACCTTATTCTGGACAGGAAATTTGGCGGTCCGGATGCGCAATTTTCGCTTGAACCGCGGGAGTTTAAGGAAATGGTGCGGAGAATTAGAGAAATAGAGGGCGGCAAGAGTGATGCGCTACCGGAAAATATTTTAGGCAAAGTTCATTACGGGCCGCAGAATAAACTGGAAGAATACAATAAGAGATGGCGCCGTTCTCTTTTTGCGGCAAAAGAAATTAAAAAAGGGGAATTATTTACCGAATATAATGTCCGTTCCGTGCGTCCGGCTTTCGGTCTGGAAACGAAATTTTACGATGAGGTAATCGGAAAAAAAGCCGCCAAAGACATTGAATTTGCCACCCCGCTTTCTTGGAATCTGATTTTAAAATAATTTTTCGGAATTATTTTGACAGCCACGTTAAAAGTAATTACAATTTATAAGAAATAATCAACTATTTCAGTTATGAAAATAGCATTGCTTGACTTGAACCATACTACCTGCGGCATACATACGATTACCGCGCCGCTGGGAATCGGATTAATTTCCATTTATGCCAAAAAGAATGTTGACCCGAATTTGGATATAAAATTATTCAAGGAAGCCGATAAAGTTTTGAAAACACTGGAATCCTGGGTTCCTGACGCGGTTGGAATCGCGCAATACAGCTGGAACAGCGAGTTGAATCTTTATGCGGCAAAATTGATAAAAGATATCAATCCAAATTGCGTTATAGTTGCGGGCGGACCCAATTTGGAACTTGATGCGAAGAAAAAGCATCAATTTTTGAAGTCCCATGATTATTTGGATATTTGCGTCTCTTACGACGGAGAAATTCCATTCGCGGAAATTATTAAGCGCCTTCTTTCGGGCGAATCAATCAGCTCAATCAGGAAAAGTCCGCCAGCGGGGACTTATTCCCTTGATTCCAAAGGCGGCGCGCTTATGGAGTCGCCGGATAAGCCGCCGCGCCTTAATTCCCTTGATGTTTTTGGCCCAATTTATGCAGGGGGGGTATTTGATGAGTTTTTAAAAGATGACTACCATCCCTTCGTGCAAACGCATCGCGGCTGCCCCTTCACCTGCGCGTTCTGCCATACCAGCAACAGATATTATAAGCCGGCGCTTTTTCTTTCCCCGGAAATATTCAGGAAAGATATGGAATATTTGGGTAAATTCTTTGCCAAACGGCACGACATAACGCTTTATATCGCGAATACAAATATGAGCTTTTTTCCGCAGGATTTCGAAATCGCCAAGATTATCCGCGAAGTCCAGGATAAATACGACTGGCCGGAATTTATAGATGTGAATTCGGGAAAGAATCCGCAAAAACTTTTGGAGATGCTTTCAATTATCAAGTTTAATCCGTCGCTTGCCCTGCAGACTCTTACTCCGCAGGTTCTTGAAAATATAAAACGGAGGAACCTCTCTTTTGAGGAATATTGCACCTTTCAGCAGGAAGTATTGAGAAAAACAGATGGAATATCAAATACTGAATTAATATTGAGCCTTCCCGGCGAAACAAAAGAAAGTTTCCTGGAAACACTAAGGCGGGTTATGAATTCCGGAGTGCAATGGATTTCCATATATACGCTGATGAATTTGAAGGGAACTCCGCTCGCATCGGAAGAATTTGCGGAAAAATATAGTCATGTAATAAATCATAGAATAGTGCCAAGACAGTTCAGTGTCATAAATGGCCAAAAAATATTTGACACAGAGGAAGTGATTATCGGAACAAAATATATGTCCTTTGAAGATTATATTTATTTAAGAGGAGTCAGCTTTATTGTCGATGCCTTTTTTGGTTCGGCGGAACTTATTCCGCTGAAAAGATTTTTATTGCAGCATCATATTGATATTGCCGATTGGATATTCAATATATATGGGCGCATTTCAGAATTCCCCGATCTAAAAAGAGATTATGATAATTTCATGATGGAAACTCGGGAAGAATTATTTCCAACAAGGGAAAAATTAATAGAATTTTATAATCAAGACAAGAATTTCAATGACCTTATTAAGGGAATTAAAGGGGATAATCTGTTGCGAAAATATAAATGCATTATTCTTTCAGAAAATTATGATTCATACCTGAAACTCGCCATTGAGGAGGCAGGAAAGCTCATCCGGGAAAAATTAAGCAAAGAAAAAACAGATAAGCTTATTGATAATCTGGAAAATTACCTCTCAACCAGGAATATGGGAAGGGTTTTGTCTGGACAGAATATATCAGAAAAAAAACATATCAAATTATTTTATGATATTCCGCAATGGTTAAAACATGCTGATAGCAATAAGTTGCTTGAAGAATTTGAGGGATCTTATTCTTATAATGTTGTATTTTCCGCCGACAGCAAAAGGGGATTTGATAATTTTATGAACATGAATAAGGACCGCAATTTATCATTGCAGATTTTATACAGAGACGGCGGCATTAAAAATTTATGGCCGGATTGGATAAAAGAAAATTAGATTAATTACGGGCTGATTTCCAATTTGATCCGGAAAATATCAGTGATCTTTTTGGTAAAAGATTTTTGATCGCCGAAAATTTCTAGCCGTTTTATTTTTAGCCAGTTTCCGACTGTCAGAATTTCCGGACCGTCATAAGTCGTTATATTTATATTGACGATTTTTTCCAGTGGATTGAAATCTTCAGGAAACGGATATACGACGAAAAATATTCGGAGACCTTCTTTATTAACGACAAGCCCTCTGTCGGTGGTGGCGAATTTAGGATTATTTTTATAAATTTCTTGCACATAACCAAGATATTCTTCGCCAAAGACATGCCGGTTTTGCCAATTTAGGCCTTGTATTTTGTCATTAAAAATAAGAGTGGTTGCTGATTTTAGATTTTCATTAAGGCTACTTTTTAAGTTTTCAATTAGCGCTATTTGTTTATATCCGTCCATATCCAATCCATAATAATTATAGATAGTAAAAGTCATGAAAAGGGTTAAAATGATTGTCTGGACAAGAGGCAGCCACTCTTTTCTTATAATTAAGAGCAAAGTTCCTAAAACTAATAATGAAGATCCAACAGGCAAAAGCAGGGCGCACCGCATGCCAGATGGGTTGAAGGTTATATACGGCGCTTTTCCTGTCAAAAAGTAAGGCAGAAATCCCAGAAAAAATAAAATTCCGCCGGCTATCAAGTAATATTTAGAACTGTAATCTGTTTCTTTTTGCGCAGAATCCGTCTCTCTCTCCCCCTCCCCCCTCTCTGTAAATATCTTTTTGGTTGTCAGGTAAGTGATGAAGCCGATGATTATAAAAAGAAGGGCGAAGATTTTTCTATCCAAAATTAATATTGGCGCGATAATTTGCCAGAAAAAGCCATATATAATTGTTGACCAGAGAAGTAATATTGTTAATGATGCGGGGGTAGGAATGCCAATGTTATCATAGTCAGCGCCCGCCCAGTACCCTCCCGATTTCCAAATAGATAATTTAAGTCCCCAAAAGATAATTGGTAAAATAATAAAGAGGAAATTGTTTTTAAGCCATGGCCATATCCCCGATATAAGCGGCCGTTCTTTATTTTTTTGGCGATAAGATACGAAAAGCAATAATAAAAATCCGCCATAAAAAACTAAAAGAGAGTAAGTGAAAAAAGATAAGAAAAATAGAATCCAAGATAAGCTATAATTGACAATAGCAACGAGCCTATTTTTATTTTTTTCGGCAATAAAATAAATAAATGCCGCCATAAAAAATAGCATAATATTTATTGAACATTGTAAAATTGACGACTCAAATCTTACTAGAAAAGTTGGGGTTAAAATAAAAAAAGCGGATATGAAAAAAGCCCTGTCTATTTTTAGGGACAGCTTTTTGCGAAGAATTCCATATAGGAAAAGGCCGGCTAAAAGCCAGCTAAAAAAAGCTGATATTTTCGTAAATAAAAGCGGATTATCAAATAGTCCGGAAATTCGATATAAATAATAAGCGGTATATCGACTTGCCTGATATAAAATATTTTGAAGAGAGACATAATTTTTTTCTTCTACGAAGGGCATCCACCCCCAGCTGTCCCAAAGAAGAGTTTTATTAAAAAGAAGGAGGAAGTTTCCTACGGTGTAAGTTGTTATAAGGGCGATTATTATTTTAATGTCATTTTTCATATAATAATTTTTGAATTTAGGGACTGATTTCCAGTTTAATACGGAAAGTATCCTTGATTTTATCAATAAAAGTTTGCTGATTTTCAAAAATTTCAAGTTGTTTTATTTTAAGCCAATTCCCAACCGTTAAAATTTCCGGGCCATCGTAGGTTGAGATATTTATATCAACGATTTCTTTTAGCGGATTAAAATCTTTTGGATATGGTTGGGCGATAAAATCTTTTTGAATACTGTAATAATTGGTTTCTCCCTTAGC
>JBBUBH010000067.1:0-13676 GCA_038078395.1 Patescibacteria group bacterium | reverse complement strand
CAAAATTCAAAAATTATAAAAAAGCTGATGCCGGCAGTGGTTTCCATCGCCATATCAAAAAGCCTGGAAGAAATAGAGAAAGAAATTCCGCCGGAACTGTATAATGTATTTCCGTTCGGCGCGCCGAATCTCGGAATTCCCGATGAAAAAATTGACTCGCGAGGAATGGTTGAAATCGGAGGGGGCTCGGGATTTATTGTTGATCCAAATGGAATCATATTAACCAACAAGCATGTCATCTCCGACACCCAGGCGGAATATGCAGTCATTATGAATGACGGAAAAAAATATCCCGCAGAAATCCTCGCGCGCGATCCGATTGATGATGTTGCTATCATAAAAATCAGCGCAACAAAGCTTCCAACCGCAAAACTCGGAAATTCGCTTGATATAGAACTCGGGGAAGAAGCCATTGCCATAGGAAATACTCTTGGAATATTTAAAAATACGGTTTCCAAAGGAATAGTCTCCGGGCTTTCGCGTTCAATAACCGCAAAGACGGGAGAAAATGAACCGGTTACCGAACTCCGCGGACTCATCCAAACAGACGCAGCTATCAATCCCGGAAATTCCGGCGGGCCATTAGTAAATATGGACGGAGAAGTCATCGGCATAAACACGGCAATCGTTTTCGGCGCCCAGAATATCGGCTTTGCCATTCCGATTAACTCGGCAAAAAGAGATTTATCCGACCTTGAAAAATATGGAAAAATCCGCCGCCCGCTTCTCGGCCTCCGCTATGTGAATATCAATCCGAATCTGAGAGAAAAAATGAGCTTGCCGGTTGATTACGGAGCATTAGTTATCGGCAGGTCTCCGCATCACGAAGCCATAATTCCCGGAAGCCCGGCTGAAAAAGCCGGGATGAAATTAAAAGACATCGTCCTTGAATGCAACGGAGAAAAAATAACCAATGAAAAAACAATCCAGGATTTTCTGGAAGAACTGGCGGTCGGCGATATTTTAAAAATGAAAATCCTGCGGGCTGAAAAAGAAATGGAAATGAATATAGTGTTGGCAGAAAGGAAATAGTAATTGGTAATTAGGAATTAGGAATTAAAAAACTGCTCATCGGAGCAGTTTTTTTAATATATATACTCATCCATAATATTTCCCTTTTTATCCAAAAGCTGAACCTTGTCATGGACAAAATCAAAAATATTCATCTGATCGCCCATCCAAACCATCCAATCGCGAGAAAGAAAATCTTTATCCGTCCCGTATTTTTCAACGCAACCGACATAATTCAATTTTCTTAAAAATTCATGGCAGGCATTGTCGTCAAACGGCACAGGCGGATTTGCCAAAGGATTCTCGCAATTATCAAGCGATTCAAGATAATCCTGGCAAGAACTGCTGAATCCCTGTATTTCTGAACGAGAAATGGAAGGGCAATTTTTTTCAAAAAACGGAGTAAAAGAAGAAGTGTCTTCAACGTAACCCATGCATTTATTCAAACGAAAATTCCCTTTCGGACCGAATCCTGAATAAAAATGAATTTTGTCGCCTGCGCGCAATTTAATATCGCCCTGCGCTCCGCCAAAAGAATAAATTTCCTGGGCCGCGGGAATAGTAAAAAATTTATTTGTATTGCTTTTCACTGTCCATCCGGTAACATCAATAGTTTCATTCTGGGATAAATTCGCGGAAATAACCATTTCTATATACGGGCTCATGCTGTCCGAATTCTTGATTTTTGTTATAGTTACCGGTTTTTGCGTTGAAATGGACTGATCAGCCGGCATCATGCCGGACGGAACAAAGGTTGGAATTTCTGGCGCTTGCACCGAAAAAAATTTAAATCCCGGAAGTCCGAATTTAAGACTGGTTACATCGCCGGCATTCGTGGAAAGAAATAACAAACCCGCTATAGCCACCGCCAATAAAATTAAACCGAAAAATTTATCCATTTATTATAATAATACAATATTTATCAGTCTATCCGGAACAAAAATAATTTTCTTTGCTTTTTTGTCGCCCATAATTTCTTTTATTTTAGTTTGCGATAGCGCGATTTTTTCCGCTTCCGCCTGACTGATTCCTTTTGCGACTAAAATTTTATCGCGCAACTTCCCATCCACTTGGATTAAAAGTTCCACTTCGCTTTCCAGTATCAGCGCTTCATCATATTGCGGCCATGGCTCTTTATCCAATAAGCCATCATTGCCGGATTGCTGTCCCGATTTTACCGAGGATCCACGATTACTTTGTAATCGGGACCATAATTCCTGCGCCAAGTGCGGAGCAAAGGGAAATAGTAATTTTAAAAATATTTCCATATATTCTTTTCGCATGGGCGCATTCGCATTGCCGGAGCCGTCAGGCAAAGGCGCGCTTTTCGCATGCTCCATTTCATTGAATAAAATCATCAAAGCGCTGATTGCGGTGTTAAAATGAAAATTTTCAATGTCAGACCCGACTTTTTTAATCGTCTTATGCAATAGCCGATCCAAAGCCGCAGAATTATCCGGCTTTTCCTGCTTGCCGGCAAGCAGGGACTTTTTGACTTTCGACTTTTGACTTATCAGCTTCCACACCCGCCCCAAAAATCTGTAAAGCCCGATTATTCCCTCCGGCTGCCACGGTTTCGCGTCTTCAAGCGGGCCCATAAACATTTCATACAGACGAAGCGAATCGGCTCCAAATTCTTTTATTATCGCATCGGGATTTATCACATTGCCTCTGGACTTAGACATTTTCTGGCCATCGGACCCAAGAATCAATCCTTGATTAACCAATTTCTGGAACGGCTCTTTTGTTGAAACCGCGCCGATGTCAAATAAAACTTTGTGCCAAAAACGGGCATACAAAAGATGGAGAACCGCATGTTCAACTCCGCCTATGTACGTATCAATAGGCATCCAATATTTTTCTTTCACGCTTGCCGCCATCGCTTCCTTGTTCAAGGAATCAAGATAACGCAAATAATACCAGCACGATCCCGCCCATTGCGGCATTGTATTCGTCTCCCGTTTTGCCGGACCGCCGCAAACCGGACACGCAACATTCACCCAACTTTTAATGGCGGCCAACGGCGATTCCGCTTCTCCGGTCGGCTGATAATTCTTGACTTTCGGAAGCAGAACCGGCAGATCTTTTTCAGGAACCGGAACATTGCCGCACTTTTCGCATTTAATTATAGGAATCGGTTCGCCCCAATAACGCTGGCGGGAAAAAATCCAATCTCTTAATTTGTAATTCACTTTTTTATCGCCTTTTACAAATTCAACAATCCTTTCCCTTGCAATATGATTAGGAAGATTATTAAACTCGCCGGAATTAATCATTATGCCTTCTCCCGTGTAGGCCTCTTTCATTTCTTTTTCCTGACCGGACAAGCCATCGCCGGAAACAACTTGAATGACCGGCAAATTAAATTCTTTCGCAAACGCAAAATCGCGGTCATCATGAGCGGGAACAGCCATAACCGCTCCGGTCCCGTAACTCGCCAGCACATAATCGGAAATCCAAATTGGAATTTCCTTGCGCGTAAACGGATTAATCACATTCAGACCCTGAAGTTCAACTCCGGTTTTTGATTTTATATCCGAAATCCGCTCCAATTCCGATTTGCGTTTTGTTCTTTCAATATATTCATTAACGCTGTTTTTATTCCTTATTCGCGCGTCAAGAAGAGAAATCAGGGAATGATCCGGCGCAAGCACCAGATAAGTGGCCCCTGCCAAAGTATCGGCGCGGGTCGTAAAAACTTTCACTTTTAATCCGGAATCAGCAACCGGAAATTCAATTTCCGCGCCCTCAGAACGCCCGATCCAATTTTTTTGCATTTCCACCACTTTTTCCGGCCAATTCAGATCAGCTAGATCTTCAAGCAACCGATCGGCATAAGCGGTTATTTTCAGCATCCATTGATTTAATTTTTTTCTTTCCACTGCCGCTCCGCAACGCCCGCACTTGTCATTGGACACTTCTTCATTGGCAAGCACAGTTTTGCATGACAGGCACCAATTTACCGGGACTTCGGCTTCATACGCCAAACCCTTGTTAAAAAGCTGCAAAAAAATCCACTGCGTCCATTTATAATATTCAGGATCGGTGGTATTTATCTCCCTCTGCCAGTCATAACTAAATCCCAAACTCCGGAGCTGTTTGGTGAAATTTTTTATATTTTTCTCAACCACAAGACGCGGATGGGTCTTCATTTTTATTGCATAATTTTCCGCCGGCAAACCAAAAGCATCCCACCCCATCGGATGAAGAACATTGAATCCGCGCATGCGATAATACCGGCTCAGAATATCCGAGGCCGCATATCCCTCAACATGGCCGACATGAAGGCCGTCTCCCGACGGATAAGGAAACATGTCCAGGACATATTTTTTTGGCTCCTTCGCCCTGTAATCAGCATGCCAAATTTCAAAATCATTCTTCTGCCAGATTTTCTGCCATTTTGATTCTATTTTCTTATGATTGTAAGTTGCCATTAAATTTTGATAAAAGATGAAAAGCAAAAGGTAAGAAAATCTTTAACCTTTAACCTTTAACCTAAAACCTTATTAGATTGACTAATGGATTAGCCAATCATATACTAAAAATAGCAACATTGGACATATTAATGAAGAGGATTCTGTGGAGAGAGAACATTTGGAATTCAGAGCGGAACAACTGAAAGAATCTATAGAAAAAATGAGAATGGCATTTTTTGACGTGGTGAATGGTTTAAAACCGATAAATGAATTTGAAAAAGCGATAAAAGAATGGAAAGAAAAAAGGCAGATTTTTAACAATAAGAATATCGGAATGTTTCTTCTTGTTATGCAATTCGCGATCAAGGACTTTAAAATTACCGGCGATCCCGCTAAAGATATGGGACAAGTGAATAAATCAAAACCAGGGTTTTTCATCTAAAATTTAAATATTTTATTGACGGTTCCGGATATTTTTTCTATCAAATCATCCAATGGAATATTCTTGATTTCGGCCAATTTTTTTACAACTTCAACCACAAACGATGGTTCATTGCGTTTTCCGCGGTGCGGAACAGGCGCGATATATGGAGAATCCGTCTCTGCCATTATCCTTTCAATGGGAATATATCTTACAATCTCATCATAAGCGCCCTTATTCTTGTTTTTTTTATCAAGAAAAGTCACAATACCGCCCAAAGTAAAATAAAATCCGACATCAACCATTTTCTTTGCAATCTCCAAATCACCCGAAAAACAATGCAAAATCTTAAATTCTATGTCACCGCGATTTTTCAACATCTCCAATAAATCCAAATATGCGTCATTAGAATCTTTGGAGGGACGGCAATGAATGACCAATGGTTTTTTCAGATCAGCCGCCAATCCCGCCATTTCCATAAAAACTTCTTTTTGCATACTTTTGACTTTCCCTGCCTGCCGGCAGGCAGGGACTTTTTGACTTTCAACTAAATGGTAATAGTCGAGTCCGCATTCGCCTATTCCCACAACTTTCGAATCAACGGCTAATTCTTTCAATTTTTGAATATCAAACTTTTCCGCCATTTTCTCTTCCTGTTCATATTTATCATGATGCCAGCCCTCAATGACCGCGTGAGACGGATGAAAACCAATAGTCGCCCGAATATCATCAGGATATTTATGCGCCAATCCAATTGCCGCCTGCGAAGTGGAAATCTGAGTTCCTGCAACAATCATTTTAACGCCAGCTTCATGGGCGCGCCCAATAACCGCTCCCCTGTCGCTGTCATATACGGGAAATTGCAAATGGCAATGAGTATCTATAATATGCTGCCCATTTTTGAACATAAAAGAATATTACAGAAACCATTGCTAAAAAACAAATTTTGCACTACGCTTTCAACAGAACAAAAATAAGGGCGGAAATCATGGATCCCAATCCCTTTATTGACGGGTACCTTAAAAAATTATCAGAAAAAATAAGATCCGCCGAATCCGACTGCATAATGGATTTATTGCCTAACAGCAGAGAAAAAGAAAAATCTCTTCTGAATTTCCTCTGTTATTCTAAAGAATTATTTTTAAATTCATTCTGCTTCAGGCCGGCAATAGCGAAATTGGCCATAACCTATACTAACGGCGATTATCTGGCAATTGTCAGAAAAATAAAAAAATCGGATATGGCGATCATTGTCTGGCTATTGCGCACCGGTCCGGCCAAAACAGGATATCTTGCGCCTCAAACAACTTATAAAATAAACATCTGGGAATTCAATATGATTAAATCTGTCGGCGATATTTCAAATTTCAGAAATCTGGCGCTGGAAAATTGCCGCCTGATAAACTGCCAAGATATTTTTGAAGCGCAATACTCAAAAAGAGAATACGGGTGACTGGCATCAATGATGCGGAAATTCATCCAAAAAATAACCGGAAATTATGAAAAACTGGAAATGAGGGAAAAAATATGCGCAGAACTCCAGAAATTGGAAAATGGCGCCCGATGGTTCATAGAAGACAATATCGTAACAATGAAATAATACCGCGAGCTTATGCTCGCGGTTTTTTATTTTTTTACTTTCCTTAATTTTCCGATAATTTTTTTCATATCATCCGGCAAATCAATTTCCAAAGAAAGTTTTTTGCCGCTGGGCGCGATGAATTCAATCGCCCGCGCGTGGAGCATCTGCCGCTTCGCTATCTTGCTTTTTGCCCCGTACATTTCATCCCCGGCGATAGGACAGCCAATCGCCGCAAAATGCACGCGGATCTGATGCGTCCTGCCGGTTTTCGGAAACGCATCTATTAATGAAAAACCCCAAAACCGCTCTTTGACTTTATAAGAAGTTTCCGCATTCCTCACTGATCTCGTCTTGAAAACAGTTCCCGGCTTGGTAATCGCCACTTTTTTAAACCGATTCTCTTTTGAAGGCCGGATCTGAAAGTTTATTATTCCTTCTTCCGCTTTGGGAACTCCTTCAACCAGCGCCGAATAAGTTTTTTTCACTGTATGATTCAGAAACTGCTTCTTAATGAACATGAACGCCTCCTGATTTTTAGCGATAATGACAAGCCCCGAAGTATCCTTATCAATCCGGTGGACAATTCCAGGACGGAACGGGCTCTCGCCCACTCCGATGATTTCCGGATACCGCTCAACAAGCGCATTAGCCAAAGTATGTTTTTTCTTGCTTAAAGTCGGATGGACTATAAGGCCCGCCTGCTTATTTATCACGACAATGTCCTTATCCTCATAAACTACATCAAGCGGAATCCCGGATTCCGGCTCTATCATGAATTCTTTTTCCGCCGCCAAAATATCTTCATCTGAAACCTCAATTTTCCAGCCGGCCTTTAATTTCAAACTTGATTTTGAAATGACTTTTCCATCCACTTTTATTGAACCTGATTTTATGAATTTCTGGAACCGCGAACGCGAAAATCGCTTCAAATGCGAAGTCAAAAACTTATCCAACCGTTCTCCTGATTTTTCAACTATGAATTCCATAATAATCTTTCTTTAATCTTATCAATATTCCCATACCCCAGCAATCCCAAATAGGAGTTAATTATTATTTCCAGAATTGATTATAAAAATGATACTATACCATAGTATAGTACTTATGCTATATTCATAACTATAGTTATATAATATGAATCAAATTCCATCAGTTAATAAATTCAAATCGCGGAAAGAGTGGGAGGACTATATTTGGTTGCAATTAATCAAAGAGTTCGCAAAAATAAATTCCGCATCAAAAATTGAAAAAATGCTTGGTATGCTATTGACTGTCCATGAGAAAAAACAAATGATCAAACGCGCCTCGGCAATTTCCCTTTTAAGACAGGGAGGGAGTTACAGTGAAATCGGAAAATCCCTTTGGCTGTCTCCGACTACTATCAGCGCAATCCGAAAAAGCATAAGAACGCAAACAGGATATATAAGCCGGTATACGCGCAATAAAAAACACGAAAAGAAACAGAAACCTCTTACAAAAGAAGAATGGGACCAATTGCGGTTTAGTTTATGGCTAGGAGCGCTTTTTACGCTTCCACCGCCTCCAATCCCTCATCCTATACTTAACAGAATGCTTGGTTTGGATAATAAATTCCCGCGTAAAAAATATAAGTAAAAAAATATTTCACCACTATACTATAGTATAGTGGTGAAATAGATTATACAGGTTATATATATGAAACATCTTTATTACTATTACATTACTATTACCGTTCCCAAAATGATTTTTTTATTTTGGAATTCGATCGCCTGAAGCCTTGACCGCAAGCACGTCATCTAATATCCAAAATTATAATAGCATTTTAAAAACTGAGTACAAAAAGAAAGTCCCTGTGTGAGTAAACTCACACAGGGACTTGTCCAAGGACCCAAGGGTCCAAGGAGATGAAGCTACTTGCAGAAGACGAACTCGAGGCCGGCACGCCAGACGCAGTCGGAGTTGCCGTAGAAGCCGCCGAGCCACCGGCCATCGCCATCGTGCCTCACAAAGAACAGCCCGAGGTTGCCAAGGGCGTCGGTCATCGGCTCCATCGCAACCACAATCCACTCGCCGTTCGGCTGATCCTTATACTGCAGACGCAGCTGGGGACCGACCTCGTTCGGGCAGATCTTCAGACCGAGCTCTTGAGCTCTCTGGTAGATCTCCTGTCGGGTGGCTCCGTTCTTGAAGCCGAGCTCCCTGACCAAGACCTTCACCAGTTCCACCTCGACTTCCTTGGTCGCCGCGCTGAAAGCGGGCTTGCCGAGGATGTCGTTCGTCCAGTCACCGATCCGAAATCCGCCCGCCTTGAGGGCTTTGCGGAAGTCGTCGGCGGTCTTGAGGCCGGTGCCGAGCTTGATGGTTTTCCAGGTTTTCCAGATCCTGACCGGAGCAGACACCATCAGTTCGCCGGCAAGGAAGAGCTGAACGCCTTCCTCTCCGCCGAGCTTATTCCAAACCGCTTCCACCTGACCGAGCGTCGCGTTTCCGTATTTCATTCTCGTCTCCTCGGCTGTTTGCCGAACGACTCCTCGCTTCCCGCGAGTTAAGGGTCTTTCTTTAACAAATTACTAAATATAGTATAGCATGCTCTATACCATCTTGTCAAGACGAGGGAAAAGATTAACCCCCTTCTTTATTTTCAAGATTCCACCCGATAAATTGAAGTGCTCTTTTATTTTTTTTGAAGTTTCCGGCATAAACGGAGAAAGAGTATCCGCTATATTGATTATTTTCTTTCCGTAATCCGCAATTTTTCTCCTTAAAACTGCTTCTTCTTTTTCGCTCCACGGCTTTTCCGAATTTATCAGCTTATCCAAATCATGAATTTCCTCCCATATTTTTTCCAAAATTTTATCCAATTTGAAATCATTGAATAATTTTTCATAGAGATCTTTTTTTCTGCCGGAGGAAAAAAGCCGGTCAAAAAAAGAATTTTTCAATTTTATATCGCCAAGTTTCTCCCCTATCGCCGCCACGCGGGCAACAAGATTGCCGAGCCCGTTCGCCAGATCGCCATTATATCTTTCTTCAAATTTTTCATAAGAAAAGTCCCCGTCGCCGGTTGAAGAGATTTCCCGTAAAAGAAAATACCGCACTGCGTCAACGCCGTATTTTTTAACCAATTCAAAAGGATCAATGACATTTCCCAAAGATTTAGACATTTTTTGCCCGCCCGACAGAATATGGCCATGGACATAAATCGCCTTCGGAAACGGAAGCTTCGCCGATAAAAGCATTGCTAGCCAGATCGCCGCGTGAAAACGCAGGATATCTTTGCCAATCACATGGATATCCG
Organism: Patescibacteria group bacterium; assembly: GCA_038078395.1. Taxonomy (GTDB): domain Bacteria; phylum Patescibacteriota; class Minisyncoccia; order UBA6257; family 02-FULL-45-10c; genus JBBUBH01. The sequence continues at coordinate 3,972 of JBBUBH010000067.1, read as the reverse complement.
CCGGATATTTTTTCCATTCCTTGATTCCTCCCCGGCCGCTTATATAATTGGAAAGCGCGTCCGCCCAAACATACATCGTTTGGGAATCGTCTCCCGGAACGGGAATACCCCACGACAAATCTTTCCTTGGCCGGGAAAAACTGATATCTTCCAGCCCTTCATTCAATAGAGACAGAATTTCATTTTTTCTGGTCTCCGGCACAATTCTTAATTCATTATTCTTTATTCTTGATTCTATCTCTTTTGTATATTTTGAAAGCCTGAAAAACCAATTTTCTTCTTCAATGACTTCCGGTTCTTTCTGATGATCAACGCATTTTCCATCAACCAGATCTTTTTTGGTGACAAAAGCTTCATGACCGACGCAATAAAATCCTTTATAAATTTTTTTATAAATATCGCCGTTATTTTCCAGCCGTTTCCATAATTCCTGCGCCACCGGCCAGTGAATTTTTTTATCAGAAGTGCGGATAAAACCGTCCCACGACAAATTAAGCGCCGATTTAAGATTTTTAAATTTTTCCGAATTTTCATCAACCAACTCTTCCGGCGTTTTATTAACCGCTTCAGCGGCTCTGGCAATTTTAACGCCATGCTCATCGGCGCCGGTCAGAAAAAAAACATCTTTTCCTTTTTTCCGGAAATAACGCGCTAAAACATCCGTCTGCGCGGATTCCAAGGCAAAACCGATATGCGGCGGCGCATTCACATAAGCGATTGAAGTTGTGATATAAAATTTCTTTTCCATATTTATTTAATATATCTTAAAAAACCCACCAAATCAAAAATTCGCGGCCTATTTGCCTACCGGCACCGGAGTCCGTCCCGCCCAGCGCAGGACGTCTCCTACGCCTCAGCGCTAAAACTTTTGCTTCGCAAAAGACCAAGCTTTTAGCGCTTCCGTAGTTGCCGCACGACAAACAATCCGCTCACCGTGTCAAATTTTAAAAAATAAATAAAATTCCCTCGTTTAGCGAGAGAATTTTACGAAGCCTGACTGGCCGCCCTTCTCCTCGTTTTTTCCGTAGACCATTTATCTACAAGCTCATAAAGCATTACCGTCAAAGGAACCGCAAGAATAATGCCGACAAATCCGAATAACCGCGCGCCGAGAAGCAATGAAATAAGGATTGCCGCCGGATGGACGCTGGTTGTCATTTTTGTAAACACCGGCATCAAAACCCAGCTTTCTATATAGTGAATGACTATAAAAAGCAAAACAACATAAATTCCGGAAGTAATAGAAACGGTCGCGGCAATCAGAAAAGCCAGCGCGCCGCTGAGTATCGGGCCGACAAATGGAATTATTTCCGACAAACCGGTAAATATGCCCAAAACCAAACTGTATTTAACGCCCATAATCCATAATCCTAAAAATGCGATAAGGCCGATGCTTAAACTGACAAGCGCTTGTCCAAAGGCCCATTTTCCGATTTTTTTCCTGGCCCTGAAATAAACATCCAGAATGCCCTCTTCGTATCCGACCGGAAGAATAGCTCTTAAAAATTTTTCCACGCCGTCGCGGTCTATAGTCAAATAAAAAGAAAGAATAAAAACAGAAGCCACGGTCATAATACCGCCCATAAATCTTGAAATAAGATTCAAAAATGAAATACTCCCGCTTGAAAGCGCATCAACAACATTGCTTAGTCCCTCATTGATTATATTGACTAACTTAACGACCTCGTTGAGGCCAAGCGCCGGAATTCCGACCTTGCCTATGCTCTTAACCAAATTATTTAATTCAGCAAGCGCGATAGGAACAACCGTATATAAAATAAGCGCCAAAACAAGAATTAAAACCATAAACATCCCGATTCCACCGACAAGACGGGGAATTTTTTTTCCTTCCAGCCAGCTGACTGCCGGATCCAATGCCGAAGAAATCACCAAAGATAAAAGAACTGCCAGCCAGATGTCAAAAGCATAATAAAAAACGCCGACCAAAATCAGCATTCCCAAAATGCGCCACAAACTTGCCCAAGTTATTTCCAAATTCTTCTCCATCATTATTTACAACGTAACCTATGCCGATAACGTTTCCTTATTTATAGCATAATTGACAAATTATGCATAATCGTGCATATTATAATCAGTTCACGGATAAAGTCAAATGGAGGCGCTAATGACATTCCTGACATTCGCAACCGGAATGATTGTATTCAGACTGCTATGGGGAATTATACCGCGCACTTCATTGATAGTGGCGCTATCAATATTTGCTGTAAAATACCGCGAAACAAAACTATTTCTCCCCTATGAAGCAGGCAATGTATGGGATGGAATAGCCACTTTACTGATAATGATGCTTTTCATTCAGAGTTGCATTGTAGACGTAAATAATTTCAGGCACTGGTGGAAACGCTCCTATGGAACAAAATGTCCGCTGTGCCAATAACAGCGGCCATTTCAAACACTGAATAAATAAAACAAAGCCCCCCGCTTAGCGGGGGGTATTTTTTATTCTAAGGTCTTGCGATGACCTTAATATTTATATTTTCAAAATCTTCTCAAACGGCTTTTTGTCTTTAAATGGCCCGATAATGGCAAGATTCAGATGCTGATTTTTAACAATATCTTTGGCAACGGCAAGGATCTCACCCGCCGTCACTTTCCTGATTTCTTCAATTATTTCCTGCGGGGTTTTTATTTCTTTATGATAAATTTCCTGTCCACCGTAAAAATTCGCAAGTGCAACGGAAGTTTCCAGTCCAAGTATCATTTCCCCGGTTAGATGATTTTTAGACCGCTTCAATTCTTCCGCGCTGACCGCCTTTGACGATATCTTTTTCAGTTCGTCTAAAATCGCTTCAATAACCTCTGGAGCGCGCGCATTATCAAGCCCGGCCGAAACCGAGAAAAGCCCGTGGTCGGTAAACAAATCATCTTCTGCCCTCACATAATACGCCGCCCCAAGCTGATCGCGAACACGCTGGAAAAGGCGCGAGCTCATCCCTCCGCCAAGAATATCCCCGAGCACGCTCAAGGCATATCGCCTCTTGTCATACATATCAAAAGCCCGGAATCCTAAAATGATATGCGCCTGGTCCGATTCTTTGAATTTCAAAGCGACTGCGGGATTTTTCTGGATATCCAATGTTTTTTCTTTAGGATATTTCTTGGTTACCGGCATTTTAGCGAACATTTTTCCTATCGCATCCAAAACTTTTTTCTCGTCAAAAGAACCCGCCACGACAACCGTCGTCGCCTGGGCGACATAATGCTGACTGCGATATTTTACAATATCATCACGATTAAGAACACGGATAATCTCTTTTTTGCCACCAATATCCCAACCCGCCGGCTGATTGCCATAAAGAAGCTCCATGAAAACATCTCCGACTTTACGCATCGGCATGTCTTCATACATATTAAGCTCTTCAATAATCACGCCTTTTTCTTTTTCAATCTCCTTGGAATCGAAAATCGGATTAAGATACATATCAGAAATGACATCCAGCACAACATCCAGCTTTCCCGATTGAACTTGGGCGTAGTAGCCGGTTATTTCCTGTCCGGTAAAAGCGTTATAAGATGCCCCGAGAGATTCAAGCTCGGAAGTAATTGCCAAAGCAGTCGGTCGTTTTTTCGTGCCCTTGAAGCAGAGGTGTTCCAGAAAATGCGAAACTCCGCTTATTTTCTTGGTTTCATATTTTGAACCGGCTTCAACTTTCACAAGAACGGTTGCCGCCAGATTTCCCGGCTGGGGGGCCAGAATTATCCTTAATCCGTTTGGAAGAACGATGCGTTTGAATGATTTCATAAAATTTAATTTAAAATGTAAATATCAAAATGAAAAATGACAATTCAAAATGATGAAATAATTTTTTTATTTTACACTGTAATTTTGCACTTTGATTTTTGAATTTTCAATTACTCGCATAAAACTACCTGATTATCATTTACTAAACTTATCCCGCAGATATGACTTTAACTCAGAAATAGAAATCCTTTCTTGCTTCATTGTGTCTC
>JBBUBH010000066.1:0-9228 GCA_038078395.1 Patescibacteria group bacterium | reverse complement strand
TAAAAACAAGAAAAATATTATTCTATTCAGCTTGCCTTATTTTTATTATTGCCGGCGCAATCGCCGTTTTTTATTCAAGCGGCTGGCGTTTTGATCCGGAAACAATGGTAATCAACAAATTAGGCGCGTTATTTTTTGAAATCAAACCCAATGACGCGTCAATTTCAATCGATAAAGCAAATTTCAAATTTGATCCCGGATTCCTTCGTTCCGGAACCATCATAGCCAACCTTTTTCCCAAAAAATATATAGTCAGAATAAATAAAGAAGGATACCAGGAATGGATAAAAGAATTGGAAGTCCGGCCATCGCTTATCACTCAAACTCCTCCCATTATCTTATTGCCGGAAAAAATCAGCTTCGGCGAACCGTTTGCCAAAAAAATAAGCGATTTTTGGCTGGGACCGGAATATTTCATTGTTTTAAAAAATAACAAACTTGAATTCAATTCCCAGACCATTATCGGCAATGCGGTTTCCAAATGGTCAGCTGACGGAAAAATGGTGATCACCGCATCAGAAAACGAATATTTTGCGATAGATCTCGCGGCGCCGAAAAACTCCATCCATCTTAATCTGATGTTTGAAAATCTTCAAAAAAAATCGGCGAAAGATTCTTCCCGGATAAGAGAAATAAATTTCTCGCCGGCTGATAAAAACCAATACATTATTTCAACTTCAAGGGGTCTTTACTTAATGGATGTAAAAAAATCTTCCATAGAGATAATCAGAAAAGAACCAACCGGCGCCATTAATTATTTTGATGATAAAATAATTTTTTCCGCGGACGGAAAAATATTCACCCATAAACCGTCCCTTAGAATCCAAGAGCCGCTCCTATCGCAGAATTTCGGCGAAATAAAAGAAATCAATGTTTCTCCTTCGGGATATTATGTTTCCATTATTGATAATGGAATATTGTATATTTTCAGCAGAAAGTCATTAATTCTTTCTAAAATCGCGGAAAATGCCACGCTGTCTTCTTTTTCTCCCGACAGCCGGAAAATAGCTTATATAAACTCCAATAATGAAATAAGCACTTATATTCTGGAACCGTCGGAAAAATACGCGGGGGAAAAACCAAGCCGATTTAATCTCGGTTTAATAGACAAAAAAATCACCTGGTACGGCGACTCCAATCATTTATTCATAAAATATCCGAGCGGCCTTTATTTCCTTGAAACAAGCGGCTTGCCCCCGATAAATCTCCAACTCATCGACCTTGAAGCTGAAAAATTCCAATATAACGCGGAAGAAAACGCAGTTTATCTGTTAAGAAACGGGGACTTATATAAAATCAAATTGGAATAGAATAAAAAATATACTCCGTAAACGGAGTATATTTTTTCTATTCTCTTTTAGCCCACTGCGACGCTTTGATTATTGCAGAACTTTAGGATTTTATAATTTTTATGTATCGCGTTGCCCGACCCTGGCCTATTCGTTTTATTTTACCAAGCTTAACAAGCCTATCCAGCGCTTGCCGGACAGTCGGCATTCCTACACTTGTTGCTTTTACAATTTCACTCGGACTCGCTTCGCCGACGTTTAAAATGCGCCTCCATACTTCATACTGTTTTGGCGAAAGAGTATCCTCAACTTTTTCTTCTTCAAGATAAGTTAAGGCCTTTTCGGCTTGTTCTTTCACAACTGACAAAAAGAAATTCAACCATGGCGAAATGGAATCTTTTTCAGTATTGAATGTCTCCTGTGATTTCCGAAGCGCAATATAATATTCATCCTTGCGTTTTTCAACAAGCTGTTCATGCGAAACATATTGCACAAATTGATAGCCGGATTGAAGCAGTAAAAGATTTGTAAGGACGCGTGAAAGACGCCCATTACCGTCTTCAAACGGATGGATTTTCAGAAACTCAACGATAAAATTGGCAATGATAAGCAGTGGTTGAAAGCGATTTTTCTCCATCGCTTCATATGTCCAATCAACCAGTTCCTGCATCTCTTTTGGAGTACGCCACGCAAGTGTCGTCTCAAATATAGTCCTCGCAACTTTGCCATCCGGACCAATTACGCCAACAGTATTCTCTTTTTTCTTGTACTCGCCTCGCTGGAGTTCGTCTTTTGTTGAATATTTGAGCAGTTCCTTATGAAGCGATTTAATTGTACTCTCGCGAAGTGGCAGTTTTGAATAACTATCAAAGACATTTTGGAGCGTCTCAAGATAACCCTGCACTTCCTGCGAATCGCGGTCAGCAAACTTTGAAATCGCGAGACCCTGCATTACCTTCTGAACTTCTTCGTCGTTGAGCTTTGCCCCCTCAATACGAGTAGATGCTCCGGCTGAGGTTATAAGCACTGACTTTTTGAGGTTAGTGATTGCTTGCGGCGTCATCCGGAGGCCAGCCTTAAACTGCCCTTTTACCTCATCAATGGCAGCCAAAAACGCCACGATGTGCGGATCTGGCGCTTTAATTCGATGGTCAAATTTTGTTGTATTTTCCGACATAATTGCTGTTATTTACTATATATCGGATTATAGCAGATTGTAGCAGATAAAGTAAATAAGCCTATATCCAAAACTATTTCTTAGTATAAAAGCCCCCTTTTCGGGGGCATTTTATTTGTAAAATCAGGGCATCTGCGTGAGGCGCTCATTTAGCGCTTCGCCCACTGCGGAGCTCTGCGGGCTTTTTTAAGACCGTATTTTTTCCTTTCAACCATGCGCGGATCGCGGGTTAAAAATCCTTCCCGGCGAAGACGCTTCCTAAAATCCGGATTGAACAGCACGAGCGCCCTGGAAATGCCATGCCTTACGGCATCTGCCTGACCCATTAATCCGCCGCCATGCACCACCACCGTCACCCCCAATTTATCTTCCACATTCATTATTGAAAACGGCTTTTCAATTTCTTTCTGCAAATGCGGATTTTTAAAATATTCCTTATAATCCTTTCCGTTAACGATTATCCCCTTTTGCTTGGTAAATAATCTCACCCGCGCAACGGCGGTTTTGCGCCCGCCTTTAGCCGAAAAATAACGCATCGGCTGCGCCGATCTTTTCTCCTTCTTTTCAATAGCCGCCTTTTCCATTTTAACCGCCTTGACCAATTCTTCCTTTTTTACAGCAGCTTTTTTTGCCGATTTTACTATTTTTTTTCCGCCCAAGGCGGATCCTCCTTCGGAGGAAACTTTTTTAGTCATATTGTTTTTTATTTAATAATCAACCGCTTAATGCGCTTTGAAGCCAATGTATTTTTCGGAAGCATGCGTAAAACCGCCATCCGCAGGACTTTTGCGGGATCTTTAATAAACAACTCTTTCAAAGTAGCTTCTTTCAAATGACCCATATATCCCGTGTGCCAATAATACATCTTCTTTTCAAATTTGCCTCCGGAAAATGCCAATTTCCCGACATTTTCAACGACAACCGTGTCTTTGCCGGGAAGACGCGGTTCATAATCCGCCCCTTTTTTGCCTTGTAAAATCACGGCTATTTCCGAAGCCAATCTCCCCATTTTTTTATTTGTAGCGTCAAATTTATATTCCATATTAAATAAATTCTATAATAGACATTTTTGCCGCATCGCGCATTCTCTGCTTGGAAGTTTTCAATATCCGCAGATATCCTCCTTTGCGATCCTTATAACGGGGCGCAATTTCATAATATAATTTTTCAGCCGAATCTTTTGAAACTTTTGACAATAATAATCTGAAACTTGCCAAAGTCTGTTTTTTTGCAATCGTAACCAGCCTCTCAACGATGGGGCGCAATTCTTTCGCGCGGGCTTCTGTTGTTTCAATCTTATCCTTCATTATTAAATTGTGCGCCAGGATTTTAAGAAATGATCTTTTGCGTCCCTGGGTCCGGTGAAATTTGCGCATATTAATCAATTAATTTATTTTTTTGATTTTTTCTTTGCCGCGGATTTTTTTGCGGTTTTCTTTTTTTCTGCCGGCCGCTCCACTGTTTCAAATTCCTTGACTTCAACCTGAGAAATTTTTTCAAAATGGTCCTTCAAAATATTGCTCGCTTTATGAAGGGCGGACGACGGCGTAATGCTTCCGTCGGTTTCCACGGATATAATCAAACGGTTATAATCGGTCCTGTCGCCAACGCGCATATTTTCAACCGAGAAATTAACTTTAACCACCGGCGAAAAAGCGGCATCTATGGCGACAGTTCCTATCGGCAATTTATCCGCCTTTCTCGCTTCAACCGGAAAAAATCCCAATCCGCGTTCCACAATAAGCTCCAATTCCAATTCAGAAGACTTATCAGTCAAAGTTGCGATGACGGCATCAAGATTTATAATCTCAATCTGGGCATTCGCTTCAATATCGGCCGCGGTAACTGTTTTCTCGCCTTTAACTTTTATAAAAAGAGTCTGCGGCTCGTCAGTATGCGCCCGAAATCTTAATTTTTTTAAATTCAAACTGATTTGCACGATATCCTCGGCCACTCCGGAAATAGTGGAAAATTGATGCTGGGTTCCTTTAATCTTGAATTGCGTCACCGCGGCTCCCGGCAAAGAAGAAAATAAAGTCCGCCTTAACGCGTTGCCGATCGTAATTCCATAACCGCCATAAAGACCGTCTATTTCAAAAACGCCGGCAGTGCTTGTTTCCGATGTTTTTTTAATTCCCAATGACTCGCTTAAATATGCAAATTTCATTATTTTTACTTACAACTTATAACTTACGACTTACAACTTTTTTTTATTAAAAAATATTTCGTTTTGCCGTTAGTTGTTTGTTGTCAGTTGTTTGTTTTAATTTATTAATTTTATTTTGAGTAATAATCCACGACCATATTAACGTCAAATTGCATGTCAAAATCTTTCGGCAGAGAAACCATTTCGGCTTCAAATTTTTCCTTATCAACTTTAAGCCAAATCGGGGGTTCATAAGCTTTCATGCGCTCTGCCAGATCTTTGAATAAATGGTTGTCTTTTGACTGCGGCCTGATGGTGATTTTATTTCCGATTTTTACTGAATAAGAAGGAATCGTAACTTTTTTTCCATTTACATGGATATGCCCATGGCTGATCATAAGGCGCGCCACTGATCTTGACGGCGCAAGTCCTGACCGGAAAACCGCATTATCAAGCCGCTGTTCCAATAATTGAATGATCATATTGCCCGTCATACCCGGATTTTTTGCCGCTTTTTTGAAAATATTTTCCATTTGCGCGTCCCTGATTCCATAACTGAACTTAATCTTTTGCTTTTCATTGAGCTGCTGGCCGAATTCGGACAATGGCCGGCGCCTTCCTTTCCCATGAAGTCCCGGGCGATGCGGCCTTCTTGCTGTCACGCATTTTGCGGAATTGCAACGATAGGGCTTCAAAAAAAGCCCTATGCCCAGCGATCTTTCTTTTTTTTCTCTTGTATTAAACATACTTTATTATGACTTTTGACTTTATGGACTTTATGACTTTTACACCCGTCTGACCTTCCTCGGCCTCGGACCATTATGAGGAATAGGCGTCATATCTTTAATTAATAGTATATTAAAACCCTGATTAGCCAAAGAACGGACAGCGGAATCACGACCGCCGCCGACGCCGATAACATAAACTTCAATGTTCACAAGGCCGGTCTTTTTCAATTTTTCCGCTATTGCCGCAATAACTTTTGAAGCGGCAAACGGAGTGGCTTTTTTGGGTCCGGAAAATCCCAAAGATCCCGCAGACGCCGCCGCAACCGCATTTCCCTTATCATCAGTAACGGTAACAAGCGTATTGTTATACGATGCCCTGATATACACCCTCCCCTTATCCAGTTTTTTTCCGGCGACTTTCACTTTTGATATCGCCGTTTCCATTTTCTCCTTATCCTTCAAAGCTTCCTCTTGCGTCTGTTGTGATACTTTTTTCTTTCCCATGTTTAAAATTTAAAATGTAAATATCAAAATTTAAAATGACAATTTAAAATGTTAAAATTATTTTTTTGATTTATTCCGCTGGAAGCGGATACCCGAATTTTGCATTTTGATTTTTGAATTTTGCATTATTTCAATTCTGTCTTCCTCTTTCCGCTTCCGGCGGTCTTTCTCACGTTACCGCGAACGGTGCGCGAATTAGTTCTTGTGCGCTGGCCGCGTACCGGCAAATGCCTGATATGCCGCATCCCGCGGTAAACCTTCATATCTTTCAAAAGATTGATGTTTTGTTTGATAATCTGGCGCAATTCGCCTTCAATTTTATAATTTTTTTCTATAAAATTCTTGATTTTATTTAATTCATCGGGAGTCAGATCTTTGGCGCGCTTATTCGGATCTATGTTTGTCGCGGCCAGAATTTTTTTAGATAAAAAACGTCCGATGCCAAAAAGATACATCAATGAAATTTCCACTTTTTTATTATCAGGTATGTTGACTCCGAGTAAACGCATATTAGTTAGCCACTAGCCACTAGCCACTAGCCACTAGCCACTAGTTTAAATTTCTAGTCGCTAATCGCTAAGCACTAATCGCTTTTATTAACCCTGCCTTTGCTTATGTTTTTTAATTTTGCATGTGACGTAAACGCGGCCCTTTCTCCGGACCACTTTGCACTTATTGCAGATTTTTTTAACCGATGAACGAACCTTCATAAGAAATTTAAAATGTAAATATCAAAATTTAAAATGACAATTAAAAATGTTAAAATTATTTTTTTGATTTATTCCGCTGGAAGCGGATACCCGAATTTTGCATTTTGATTTTTGAATTTTGCATTTATAATCTTCGAGTTATTCTTCCCCTTTTATCATCATACGGAGTCATATCCATTATGACTCTGTCGCCCGGCAGAATTTTTATGTAAAACATTCTCATTTTGCCGGATAAATGCGCCAAAACCTCCTTTCCATCGGCCGTCTTAACACGAAAAGAGGTGCCCGGAAGAGCCTCCTCTACGATTCCTTCAACCTTGATTATTTTTTTGGAATTTTGGCTCTCGCTATTCACGCTTATCTCTTTAAATGATAATTGATTTACATTTTAGCACCCGAGCAAATAAAAGTCAATAACCTGTTTTTTTATACAACCTTAATGAGGTTATTTTTATTAAACTATAAAGAAATTCGGATATTCGCTGTGCGGCAACTTCGGAGTCCCGACGGGCTTGGTCTCCGATTTTATCGGAGCCGTCGGGATGAGATGTAGAAACGCCCCACCGCAGGAGTGGGGCGATTTCGGTGCCGGTAAGCGAATAAACGAATTTCTAGTTTAGAAAAATGGCCGAATAAATCTTATTCCACAACCACAGTTATCTTATCAAGCGAATTTGGAACTGTTTTCACCCAAAACGGCCAAAGGGAAATTGTCGCGCTTTTAAGCCCAGGCAAAGAAAATATGGCGATTTTAAGGTCATTTTCCGATTTGCCGAGTATTTTTGATTTCAAATCTTCAATATCAATATGCCTTGCCAAAACCGCTTTGAAATCAACCGGGAATGACAAAATGCCTTTCGCAAAATCCGCGCGGACAATCCCGTATTCAAGGGTTGAACTCCGCAGATCAAAATCTTCCCCTCCTTCCTTCTTCGCCCGTTTTGCCAGCAGATCTTTCAGATGATTTTCCTGAAAAACGATAATGGATGCCTGCGCTTCGCTGAAAATTCCGAATTGTCCGTTTTCATCAACATTTTCATCGACTTTCTGGCTGATTGTCTTATAATCCCTTGCTCCGTCAACAATCTTAAAATCTTTCGGAATCTGAGCCAGAAGAGTTGTATTTAAAACTTCCTTCAATGATTTTCCCGCTTCTGTTTTAGCCTTTTTAATATCATCGCTTGTCGGATAAGCAACCTCGCCGATAAAGCCGCCAACCATGTTTCCGGTTGATTCACCATAAAATGCCTGATATTTCGGAGTGCCTTTAAGCCCCGGAATCGTAAATAATTTCACAGGCCCAATATTGTAATCCGGCCCGGCCTGATCCGCGACAACACCGGTTTCAATACTTGAAGCAATTATCTTTCCTTCGGATATCTTCGCTCCCGGAACAGTTATTGTTTTGGCTAAGCGGAATAATTTTCCTTCCGGAGTTATAAATCTCGTATTTTCAACAAGCGGCTGAGGGTCCGAACTATAGCTGTTATAAACTATGATTTTGCCTGACGCTTTTTTCTCCACTTGTTTTTTTCCGGTTGCCGCAAATTTCAAATTTACATTTTTTTTCTGGGAAAATACCTGCGCCGGAATGCTCATTTTGGAAATATCCGAAACAGCCGATTTGTCCGCAATAATTGAATCTTTATACGCCCAATCTTTTGTCTGCGCCACAATAACAACTTTCGCTTTCGGCAAAATTTTTGCCGCCGCCACGCCCAAACAAACCAGCGCGGCAATTATAAGAAAATAAACAAAAAATCTTTTATTGAAATTAAATTTCGGCAAAGACCATCCTGAAAAAAAACTTTTTAAAAAACTGCGTTTTACGGGCTTTTCCATGCCAGTTTTCGGAAATCCATAATCTTCCCTGCCGCTTTCTTCCTCATCCGCCGCATTATCCACCAATTCCTCCCGCGGAAAAATATCGGAAGAAATTTTCTCTTTTCTTGTTTTTTCTTTTTTTAAGACAACTATGTCGGAAAACTGACGCTTATTTTTAACAAAAAAAGGATTAACCGCTTTGAGGCCGCTCATTTCCGCCAATTCAATGACATGGTCATCAACTGATTCAACGACAATTTTTTTATCAAGGGCGTCGGCTTCACGTTTTAAAAGATGGAAATTACTCAAAGATTCTCCAATATGCGAAAAACGGGGAACGCTTAAAACCACATCTTTATCGTCTGATTCGATAATCTTTTCAACAATTACAACCACCTCATCACTTTTATTAACTGTTATCTTCTTCATATAAATTTAAAATGCAAATATCAAAATTTAAAATGACAATTAAAAATGTTAAAATTATTTTTTTGATTTATTCCGCTGGAAGCGGATGCCTGAATTTTTCATTTTGATTTTTAAATTTTACATTTTAAGCAACAAGCCATCTTACCCTTCTGTTTGCCAAATGGCTCATTTTATCGTTCTGCGGGAGAAAATTTATTTCCAAAAAAGCCGAAAGCAAAGAAAAAAGATTTTTCACTTCCACGGACTCATTACATTGTATCTCAAATCCCAATTTCTCGGTAATGATATTTGTGGATAATGCCGACAGCTTAAATGATTTGGCCAATCTGTTCTGAAAACGGTCGGAAAACAGGATCGGAGGCGCTGTAAAAAATGGATTCAGATAAATATCCGCAGAATCATCGTCTATCAGGGATTCCAG
>JBBUBH010000065.1:13050-17918 GCA_038078395.1 Patescibacteria group bacterium | reverse complement strand
AATATTCTCCTTCCTGTCCGGCAAAAGGGGAGTTATTAACGCTAAAAATCATTTTTACCGTCGGTTTTTCAATATTAATCGGCGGAAGCGCAACCGGATTGTCAAAATCCGCAATTGTGTCGCCGATATTTATATTTTCTATTCCGCTGATAGCGACGATATCGCCAGCTTCCGATCCTTCAGTTTCCACATGATTTAATCCGTTAAAAGTCATTAAACTAGTTATTTTTTGTTTGGAAATTTTCCCTTCGCGACTGATGTGAGATACCCAACCATTTTTTCCTCCGGAGGAGGATCCGCCTCCGGCGGAAATTTTTCCCTGATAAATCCTGCCGATGCCGGTGCGCCCCTTGTAATTATCATATTTAATGGAAACTATCATTATCTGAAGCGGCGCATCGGGGTTGGCGGGAATTCTTCCTTCTTTCGCAATAATTTTTTCAGGCGAAGGAATATATTTCAAAACTGTTTCTATCAGCGGCAGGATATTTTCCATTTTTTCCAAATCGGGAGCAAGTCCCGCTTTCCCCAATTTTGATGAAGCATAGACAACAGGAAAATTCATCTGCTCGTCATTTGCGCCAAGTTCAATAAATAGATCAATGACTTTATCAAGCGCGTAATTTATCCGCGCATTCTTCTTATCAATTTTATTAATGACCACGATTATTTTATGGCCCATAGAAAGGGCTTTTTTAAGGACAAAACGGGTTTGAGGCATCGGGCCTTCCTGCGCGTCCACCAAAAGCAAGGCCCCATCCGCCATATTCAGCACACGTTCCACTTCACCGCCGAAATCCGCATGCCCGGGAGTGTCAATAATGTTGATTTTTGTATCGCCATATTTTACCGCCGCATTTTTTGAAAAAATCGTAATTCCGCGCTCCCGTTCAAGCTCGTTAAAATCCATTATTAGCTCTTTATCGCTGAGCTTTCCCAAATCTGTGTCGGATTGCTTAAGCAGGGCATCAACTAATGTGCTTTTACCATGGTCAACATGGGCAATAATGGCTATGTTGCGTATATCTTTCATAATCAAAAAAATTTAGACCAAAGGACTATTTATATATAATATAAGAAAATTACAAAAAAGTCAATTATTGAAAAATTTATCAACACGGGAGTAAAAGATAACAAGGGATATTGTGTTATACTGATTTAAGTCGGTTTTAAAAGTAAAAAAATAATAAAAATAAAAAATCATGAATAAAATTATGGATGTAAATCCATTTAAAATACATAACGACGGAATGGAAGAAGTTAGAGAGCCCCGTTTTAAAAGATTGCGTTCGGCATGCTCTGCCTGCTGCCCGACCACATTAAAAAGCTGGATTATATTTATTTTAGTTCTTGTCATAGCATGGCAATTCCTCGTTTCGTGGGGAGTGATGCCATCATTGACTTTTCCGGCAGTGGAAAGCAATAAGTGGCAGGCGGTTTTTCTGACAAGCGGCCAAGTTTATTTCGGGCATCTGAAAGAGCTTAATATGGATTATGTGAAATTATCCAATGTTTATTATCTGAAAGTTTCCCAGCAATTACAGCCGGCAACGGCAAAAACAACAGCGGATCAACAGCAACAGCTCAGCCTGGTAAAGCTCGGCGACGAAATCCACGGACCGGAAAATGAAATGTTTATCCCAAAAACACAGATAATTTTCTGGGAAAACATGAAAGCTGATTCTTCTGTAGTGCTGGCAATACAACAAGTGGAAAGCGAAAAGAAATAAGAGCATTCAAATTATCTCTTTGCAGAACCGCGGTTCTTGACCCTATTTTCATAATAATCTCTGCCGCGACATTTCAAATTTAAATTCAGGTCAAGGCGCGAGGAGAAAATTGCAGCTTGGGCTGCCTTTTCGACGAGCAACGATGGAATGAATTTATAATTTAAATGTCCCTCCGGGTTGCTGTCTAAATAAGTTATTTCTTTATTACTCCTCCTTAATGCAGTAAAACCGCTATTTCGTCGTCGTGCCTTGAACTAACTTATTTATCCTAGCAACGCGGCTGAGAGCTATTATGAAAATAGGGTCTATGCTCTGGCGGCAACTGCCCGCTACACCTCGGCAGAAAAAATCTATCCGCCAATTAGCGGATAGATAACAAGCTTTTTCTGCCTCCGGAGTTTCCGCACAAGAGATAATTCTCATATATTTTAATTAAGTAATTTACTATATCCGTTAAGAAATGCCTGATAAGACATAGGTCTTTTTCCTTCCGGCTGGACTTTTGCAAGTTTTAATTCATTAGAAAGAAATTCAGCTTCCAATAATTTTAGCCGGAGTTTTTTTCCGTTTTTTAATTCCAAAATAGTATAAATTCCCGGTTCTGGATTCAAAGCTCTGATTTTCAGCCAAATTTCTTTCGGATTATCTTTTTTTAGGTCAATATAAGCGTCCTCGGATGTAAATTTTTTCGTATAAGTCGCCTGCGACTCATCCTGCGGTTCGGGTTTTGATTTTCCCTCCATAATTTCCGGCAATGTTTTCACAAGCATTTTTACGCTTAAACCGGCTAATTTTTCCATTAAACTGGCATAATTATCGCTGTTCGCAATTTGCATTTCTTCCCGCGCCAAAATTTTACCGTGATCTATTTTCTCATCAATAAAAAATAAAGTAACGCCCGTTTCTTTTTCATTATTTAAAAGCGCCGATTGAATAGGGGAGGGGCCGCGATATTTCGGAAGCAATGAAGGATGAACATTTATAATGCCCTTTCCGGGAACATCCAGAATATCTTTTTTTAATATTTTTCCAAAAGAAGCAACCACAAAAAAATCGGCGCTCAAAGATTTTAAATATCCGGCATCAAGAGGTTCTTTGGCATTTGAAAAAACAGCAATCGGATTAAATCCTGAATCAGCTAGTCCGCGCAGTATGATTTCCGCAAAAAGCGATTCCTTGTCTCCAAAAAATATATAACGAAAATACGAAAACATACGAAAGTACGAAATTAATTAATATTAACTATTCTTTTGTATTTAACGCCAGATTTTGTAAAACGAGCTAAAATTCCAAGTTTTAATTTAGTAATTTTTAAATAATTAAATATTTGTTCTATATCTTTTTTATTAAATAGATTACCCTGCTTAATTTCTAAAATAATTTTATCTTCTAATAAAAAATCTAAGTAATTATTTGTCACAAATTTATTTTTATAGGTAATTTTTACTGGCAGTTGTTTTTTATAATTTATTTTTAAGTTATCAAATGCAATTTCTAATGCTTTTTGATATTGATTTTCTCTGTATCCATATCCTAAATTCATAAATATATCAAAAAGTATCCCGACTATTTTATAGCTTAAATCGGGATACAATAAATCTGATTTATATACCTTCTTTGTTTTCGTAATTTCGTACATTTTTGTATTTTCGTAAGTCCTTTGTCCTGTCCGTAAAAATTTTTCCGTTAAGATGGTCGTATTCATGCTGAAATACCCTCGCGAGGAGTCCCCATGCCTTTATTTTTATTTTTTTGTCATTTTTATCGCATCCTTCCAGAATTATTTTTTCTGACCGGCTAACATTGCCAAAAATTTCCGGAATGCTCAAACAGCCCTCTTCCACAATTGATTTTTTTTCCGAACGAGCAACAATCAAAGGATTAAAAATCGCATAAAATTTATTTTCAACCTGCGCCACAAAAACATTAAGATCAAGACCGATTTGATTGGCGCTTAATCCCACACCATTAGCTTTTTTCATGGCTTCCCGCATGCGGCGGATCAAATCATTGGTTTCTTTTTTAGAAAATTTATTAAAATCATAATCAGCCAATTTTTTCCTTAAAATTTTGGATTCTTTTTTTTCGTCAATTGTCCAAATCCCTTCTTTAGTCATACTTCTTTAATTTTAGAGATATTTCCTTTCCGCAAAGCGCCCATAAAATAAGCTCCTTTGCTTTTAACATCCTTTCTTTCAGAAACATCTTTTGCCAGCTGCAGGAGTTCTCCGTTATCGTATTGTTTTGCCAAACGCATATAAAGAGATTTATGCTCCAAATCCATCAGAAGATCCATTATAGCCAATCCGGTTGACTGGCACGGTTTATAAATCCGCGATTCTTTGGCTCTTTGCTGTAAAAGTTTCAGATAATCCCGGCTTTCCTTTTTTATATTTTCCATGCTTTTTATTTACTATTTTATGATAATATGAAAAAGATGAAAAAGCGAATTTTTATAGCGATAAATCTTCCGGAGGATATAAAAAACAGAATAGGGGCGGAAATAGAAAAAATAAGATGCAAATTTACCAATGATATCCGATTTATCGGCAGAAACAACTGGCATATCACCGTGTCATTTTTGGGATGGCAAAACGATGAATCCATGCTCCCGATCCTTAAAGGAATGAAAGAAACAATTACGGATTTTTCCCAATTTAAAATTGAAATCAATGATATTTCTTACGGCCCGAAAAATAAACCTCCGCGGATGATCTGGCTTAATTGTGGCGCGAATACTTCCAAAAATTTATCCGGTTTAAAAGATTTTTTGGAATCAAAATTGATTGATGAAGGATTGATATTCAAACAGGAACACCGGCAAATGAGCGCCCATATCACGCTGGCAAGATTTCAAGCGGCAGATGCGGGCGATTTGCCCGATATAAAAACAAATCTTAATCTGAATTTTCAAGTAAAAACATTGAATTTAATGGAATCTCATTTGGCCCGCGCCGGCGCTGAATACGAAATCCTGCAAAGCTTCCCATTTCACAATTAATAAAATTCGAATTATAATTTGAATAATAAATGATTATGCATTTCTTTAAAAAAATACAAAATAAAATATCAGCTTCTTATCTGCTATTTTTGACTCTGATAATTTTGGTTGGAATTGCCGCATTTTATTTCGGATAT
>JBBUBH010000065.1:10025-12950 GCA_038078395.1 Patescibacteria group bacterium | reverse complement strand
GCTATTTTTGACTCTGATAATTTTGGTTGGAATTGCCGCATTTTATTTCGGATATGAAAATGGCCGGAATTATCCAAAAATAATTACCGTTGAAAATATCTGCAATATTGAAAACAACCAGTCCACTCAAGCCAATTTCGGAATTTTTTGGGAGGCATGGGATATGCTCAAAAAAGAACATCTAAAAGGCGCTCAGGCAGTTGATAAAGATCTTGTCTATGGCGCAATTGACGGGCTTGTCAATTCTTTGGGCGATCCGAATACGGTTTTTTTTCCACCCGAAGATTCTAAAAAATTTGAAGAGGATGTTAATGGAAGTTTTGGTGGAATCGGCGCAGAAATAGGAACTAAAAACAACCAGCTGGTTGTAATAGCCCCGCTTGAAGGAACTCCGGCGGAAAAAGCCGGCCTTAAAGCAGGGGATAAAATTCTTGCCATAGACGGCAAAAGCGCTGAAAAACTGGATGTTAATGAAGCAGTTAAAAAAATAAGAGGAGAGGTGGGAAAAGAAGTTATTCTTCTGATTTTACGGGAAACATGGACAGCGCCGAAAGAGATTAAAATTACCAGAGCCGTGATTGAAATTCCGACATTAAAATGGAATTATATAGCAAAAGATTCAAAGGGAATCGCCGGAGAAGAATCAAAAGCCATTATTGAAAAAAGCGGCAAAAAAATAGCCCATCTCCAGCTTTACAGCTTCAATCAGAATGCTCCGGTTGTATTTTACAAAGCGGCATTAATGATATTGTTTGGAAATATTGATGGAATTATCCTTGATTTAAGGAATAATCCCGGCGGATATTTGGAAATAGCAAATAATCTTGCGGGATGGTTTTTAGACAAAGGCGATATTATCGTCAAAGAAAAATTCAGAAACGGAACCGAGGATGTATTCCGCGCAAACGGCAACAGCGCGCTTAAAAAAATCCCGACCGTTATTCTGGTAAATAAAGGTTCGGCTTCCGCTTCGGAAATCCTGGCCGGAGCTTTGCGCGCCCATCTGAAAACAAAACTGATAGGCACAAATACTTTCGGAAAGGGGACTGTTCAGGAACTGAAATCGCTGAGCGATAATTCAAAAATCAAACTTACAATCGCAAATTGGGAATTGCCGGACGGCAGCATAATTTCAGAAGAAGGTATAAAGCCGGATATAGAAATTAATATCTCGGAAGAAGACGTTAAAAATAATCATGACACCCAGCTTGAAAAAGGGATAGAAGTTCTTATATCAGAAATGCAATCCCAAAAAATTGTAAGCCCTTAATAAAAAATCCCCCCGCTTAGCGGGGGGATTTTTTATTTATAAAACATTCACTATTTTAGTGTAGCGCCTTGAACCGTCAAAACGGATTTTCTTGGATGATTTAAATTTGACTTTTCCATCTTTCAAAGCAAAAAGAGTATCATCTCCCGATCTTTTAACATTTGATCCCGGAAGATATTTCGTTCCCCGCTGGCGGACCAAAATCTGACCGATGCGGACCATCTGTCCATCGCCCTTCTTAAGTCCTAATCTTTTTGATCGGGATTCACGGCTATTATGCGCCGCGCCGACCGATTTAGTATGCGCCATAAATTAGTGGACTAGCTACTAGCCATTAGCGACTAGTCGTTTTAATATAAATGTATTATATTCAATAAATGACTATTATGTCAACTCTAATAAATTGGTTAAAAAAGAGGGAAGTTATCCTATTCATATTGCTATTTTTAATAAGTTCGCTTAGTTTCGGACTTGGTTATTTATTAGCCGAACAAAATAATGTTGCGCCAATTATTATTGAAAAAAACATCTAATAATTAATGACCGGCGCTTATCAAAAAACTTGATAAATCTATTATTGTCTTCTATACTAGACCTTGGTTATTTCAATTGATTAATCAAGAGGGGATTGTGACCTTAAAAAAGGCAAAGAAAAACAGTAATGTCCGCGAGATATTATGGATGGGGCTTATGAGTATGGGAATCGGAATGATGTTGACCAGTTTCTATATACTCAGCCAATCCGTAGTATTTTCATTAATATTCGTCGGAGGAATTGTAACGATTGCTTGTCTATGGGGCATGAAATAATTAATCTGCACACACTTAACGCGCTAATCCGCATTAACGCAAATCCCGTTTAGGAAACTAAATGGGATTTTTAGTTTTAAAAACTATCAATTAGACTTTATGGACTTTAAGACTTTCTACTTTTGACTATTCTAAGTATCCCGCCTGTTTCAGCCAATCAATATTTTCCCATTCCCAAAGTTTTTTCGCCCCCAAAAATGCTTCAAAATCATTTTTCCAAACAGGAAATTCTTGAAGTTCAGTCACGCCGGTCAGATCCGACCATTGATGGTTTTCTCCGGGGCAGGGGAATGACTTGCCGCGCCTTACCTTATTTCTTCCGCCTTTTGGGCGCATAGTCGCTCCGCATTTCAAACATTTTTTTATCTGGTCAATTCTTAATATCCAGCGGGTTTCCAAACTTGGCAATTCAGAAAGAAGCGCTTCAATATACGCAGAGGTCTGCAAACTATAATCGCGATAAATTGCCTGAGAAGTTTTTATGTCCAGAACTCCAAATTTTCCACCAATCTCGGCAAGAGCATCAATGGTTCCGGCATAACGGTGAACCGGATGGAAAATCCTTTTTTCCACAAATTCCTTTTTGACATTGATATTTTTTTCTTCAATAAATTTCAAAAAAGATTCTATAGCCGGCCTGATTGCTGCGGGAATTTCCGGTTTTTCTCCGATTAAAAATCTTTCCACAATTTCATGAATAAGCGTTCCTTCTTTGGCAGAATTTTCCGATATTTCCTTGGCGACCTTATAACTCGCCGCTTCGCCGTAAAAAAAATAAAGCGCGGGCTTAGCCTTCACTTCAACTATTTTCGTGACTCTCGGATACCATTTGCCGTCAATTGCAT
>JBBUBH010000065.1:0-9925 GCA_038078395.1 Patescibacteria group bacterium | reverse complement strand
GCCTTCACTTCAACTATTTTCGTGACTCTCGGATACCATTTGCCGTCAATTGCATAGCCGCATTTTTCCTTAAAATCTTCTGAGTTTTTAAAATCAAAAAAACCAGCCATGTTTAAAAGCTTAAACTATTTTTTAAACTTTGTAAAAAGTTTATCGGTATATTTTGTTATATCTCCAGCGCCCATCATTACCAATGTGAATGGGGCCTGCCTGCCGGCAGGCAGGGACTTAGCGCTTAAAATTATTGATTTTAAAATCGGCATTAATTCTTTATCTGGATCAAAAATATACTTTCCTTTTATGGCTCTGGCAAGCGCCATAGAACTGAATTTTTGCTCTTCTTTTAAATCTCGGCCAGCCACCTTATAAGTAGGTAATATGATAGTGTAATTAGCGTCTTTAAATGCCGTTTTGAAGGCGGAAAACAGCCTTTTAAGCCGTTCGGCTTGATGAGCTTGAAACACGCAAATAAGAGCATTTTTAGGCCATTTTTCCCTGAAAGCGGCCAAGGTGGCCTTTATTTCAGTAGGGTGGTGAGCATAATCGTCAAAAACCATAACTTTTGACTTAGAACTTTTGACTTTTAGACCACCCCTGTATTCCATCCGGCGCCAAGCGCCGGTATATTTATGCAATGCTTTTAAAATTTTATAATCGGGAATTTTCAGATATTTTCCGATGCAATACGCGCCAAGAGCATTTTGGATATTATGTTTTCCGGGCACACCAAGATTACTTTTTATTTTAGGCAAAATTTTTCTATAAAAAGAGTAGGGGATAGTTTTTGTTTTAAAATTATTTCTTTTTATCAGATCTGAAAGGTTCTTATCGTCGTCATTAAAAATAACCCGTCCACCTGAATCATTATTATTTATGAATTTTATGAAAGATTTCCTGATATTGGAAAAATTCTTATAAAAATCCAGATGTTCACGGTCTATATTGTTTACCAAAGATATGAAAGGCGAATAATGCCAAAAAGAGCCCTTCCATTCATCGGCTTCAATAATAAGCCATTCACTTTTCCCTTTCCTGAAATTTGTATCATTAAATTCTTTTAATTTTGTTCCGATTATCACAGTCGGATCAAAACCAGCCTCAATCAGGATTAAAGACACAAGAGCTGTTGTCGTGCTTTTTCCATGCGCGCCGCTAATGGCAATAGTTTTATATTTTTTTGTCAGCTCGCCGAGAATTTCGGCATATAACCTGCATTCGATATTTTTCTTGCGTCCGGCCAAAAGTTCCGGATTATCACCATTAATCGCCTGACTATAAACAATCAAGTCCGGATTTTTGATATTTTTGGCATTTTGCGGGCCAATTAATGCTTTTATGCCCTCTTTTTTTAATCCTTTAATAATGCCGGAGGGGGAGATATCGGATCCGAACACTTTCCATCCTTCTGATAAAAAATAGCGCGCAAGCGCGCTCATTCCTATTCCTCCGATTCCGATAAAATAAACTTGTTTCATTAAATTTAATTTTTCCGGCAAATCCAATATCTTTTGATGTCCGCCTTCATAGTTCGGGGGAGGGGTATTTTTGCAGTGATAATCTGTCGCACAATATACCTTTCGCGACATATTACTAGCACAAAAACTGCGCCTATAACCTACTGACTAAATTCCTTAAAAGATCAAATAAAATCAACAGCCATGATATCGCCAGTTTTCCCACTGCCGTTAAAACCAATTTTAAATTAATGCCTATGTTATTTGTTATCCAAACATCCAGATTTCCCGCTAAAACCGTTATTTTCTTTAAAATTACCAATAAATCGGCGCCTGATTGCGGCAAATAACCCGCCATTCTTTTTGCGGTTTCATTAAATAAATCAAATAAATTAAGCAAAAAGCCCATTTAATTGCATTATACCACAAATATTATAAATATTTCTGAGGGTCCAAATCGCCGCCATAAGGCATAATCGGGCCGCAATTTACCTTGCTTGGACCGATATAGAATGTCTGGCTCGCATAAACGGTAAAATGAAGATGCGGACCGGTTGAATAACCTGTTTTACCAACGTATCCGATCACATCTCCGCGATTTACGCTGTCCCCTTTTTTAACTGCCGCTAAAGAAAGATGCGCATAAAGCGTCGTCAGATTATTTTCGTGTTTAATGGCGATAAATTTGCCATAAGCGCCGCGATAACAATATTTATCCTGATCCCAAACCTCAACAACTGCGCCTTTTTCAGCCGCTAAAACCGGAGTGCCGACTGCCGCCGCAAAATCAAGGCCATTGTGCCATTGCCCCTTATAACCGTATTTCGCGAATGTAGTTGCCCCATATCCTTGAGTCATGACTGCCCCGGGAATCGGGTAGATTAAAACGCCCGGACGCGATGTCGGCAAAAGATTCGGATCAATTTTCAATCTTAATTCCGCATCCATTTTTTCAATTTCAGCCGCAATCTCCTCCTGCTGTTTTTCCAAATTATTAATAAGCGACTGATAATTTTTTTCCTGGTTTTTTGTCTGAACCAATAATTCCTGTTTATCCTGTTTTTCTCCGGATGCTATGATTTTCTTATTTTTTAAATTTTTATTTTCCTGTTCAATTCCAATTTTCTTTTGCGAACTCAAATCAAGTTTACCGGACAATTCCTCATTTAATTGACTGAGATTTGCAATTTCATCGGATAATTTTGCATTTAAATCGGCTATATTCCTAAGATTGTCTATATTTTCCGACAAACTTTTATTTTTTAATAAAATTAAAATCAATTCTTCGCCGTCTTTTTTCTGAATTTCTTTCAGAAATTGCGAAATCCCGCCTTTTTCTATGCTTACTTGCTGGCCAATTTTTCCTATGTCATAGCCCAGTGATTTAATTTCAAGGCCCAATTTTTCAATGTTAATTTCGCTGGATTTTATGCTCAAATTAAGCCGATTTACCCTATAATCGGCCTGTTTTATCTCATTTTGGAGGGTTCTTCCCTTATTTTCAGTAGCATCCAGATCTTTCTGCGCCTGGAGCATTTTTCGATTTATTTCCTGCAAAATCTGCGTTTTTTCATTTATTGCATCCTTAAGCTGCTGGGGGTCATCGGCGGCAAATGCCGTAATTAAATGTAAACTGTAAAATGTAAAAATTAAAATGACAGATAAAAATGTAAAAATAATTTTAAATTTTGCATTATCATTTTGCATTTTGATTTTTAAACTTTAAATTTGTAGCCCCCTCGTTTACTCACGTGATATTTTTTTGATTGCGATTCCTATTCTACACAATGCTTCCTCTTTACCGATAACATGCATTATTTCAAAAGGACTCGGCGATTTTTCTTTTCCGCTTAAAGCAACGCGGAGCGGCCAAAGCACCTCTCCCCTGCCTTGGGAATCAGCTATCGGCATCAGAATCTTTTCCAAATTGGCCTGATTAAATTCATGGTTCAATAAAATTTTCAAAGTTTCTGCGCATTGTTTAAGATTTTTTTGCGCATTTTCCAGAGAATCTTTTTTCCATTTTAATAAATTAATATCGTAATCCCCCGCCATATCAAAAGATTCTTTAAGAATTTTGAAATCGCTTAATTTTTCCATCCGCATTTTGCCTATATCCAGTATTTTCAAGGCCAAATTTTTATTCCCGATAAATTCTTTTCCATGCAATTTTTCAATCAGCGGCAAAAGCTCATTGCCGGATTTTTCTTTTATATATTGGGAATTCATCCAATTTAATTTTTTGATGTCAAAAATAGCCGCGCCTTTCTGCACGCGATTAAGGCTGAATTCTTTCAAAATTTCTTTGAAATTCATAATTTCTTTGTCTTCTTTAGAATGCCACCCTAAAAGAGCGAGAAAATTAATGATTGCTTCCGGCAGATAACCCAAATTTTTATATTCAAAAACTCCCGTGGCGCCATGCCTTTTGGATAATTTTGATTTATCCGGAGCTAAAATCATCGGCAAGTGGGCAAAAAACGGTATTTTCCAGCCGAACATTCCGTATAAAACAATATGTTTCGGCGTTGAGGCGAGCCATTCATCCGCGCGAATAACATGAGTAACGCCCATTTCATGGTCATCAACTACCGACGCCAGATGATATGTCGGATAGCCGTCTGACTTCAAAATAATCTGATCATCTAAAAGAGAAAAATCAAATTCCACATCTTCCCTGATAAGATCATTGAATTTGATTTTCCCTGAAAGCGGCATTTTCATGCGGATAACAAAATCTCCGTCTTCAATATCGCCTATTTTTATATTTTTATTGCGGCAATGACCCTCATATTTCGGCGGCTTTTTTTCCTCTATCTGTCTTTGCCTGTCATATTCCAATTTTTCTTTATCGCATACACAGACATAAGCATGTCCCGCTTTTACCAGATCAAAAGCATATTTTTTATAAATATCCAGCCGTTTTGACTGGAACATAATATTTCTGCGGTTATCCGGAATTAAACCAAGCCAATCCAAAGCTTCTATTATATGCTCCACAGAACCATCCACAAATCTTTCCCTGTCCGTATCTTCTATGCGGAGCAGAAATTTCCCGCCTTGGTTCTTGGCAAAAAGAAAGCCAAAAAGAGCCGTTCTGACGCCGCCTATATGAAGTTCGCCGGTCGGACTGGGGGCAAAACGAGTAATAATTTTTTTACCAAAAAATAAATCAAGAAACATATGATAATAAATATTTTGCAATAATTTTGGCGGCATCGGGCCGATAAAAACTTCTGGCGGCGGCGCCCATTTTTTTAAGCAAATCTTTATCATCCATTAAATTTTCCAATTCTTTCATAAATAAGCTCCCCAGCAAATTTTCCTGTTGAATAATGACAGCGGCGCCGGTTTGATTATAAAAATGCGCATTGCCATTCTGATGGTCATTGGCAGATTCCGGCAGCGGAATCAGGATAGACGGTTTTCCAAATGCCGCAATTTCAAAAATAGTCCCCGCCCCCGCCCGCGCAATAACAATGTCCGCGGCAAGAAGCGCATCACTCATATCTTTTTCAAAAAATGAACGGAAAATATACCTGTTTTTTTCCGTTTCAGTCCATTCTTTTGACAAAAATTCAAATTCTTTCTTATATTCATCAAAATTTTTATTGCCAACCTGATGAATAATTTGGAAATTTTCAGTCAATAATTCCAAATTTTCCATAATAAATGAATTTAACGGTTCCGCCCCCTGCGACCCGCCCAAAATCAGGATAACCGGCATGTTTATGTCCAGCCCAAATCCTTTTTTAGCCTGAATTGCCGTTTCTTCGCCATTAAAACTCAATGATGACGCCTGCTGAAATAATGATTCCCTGACCGGATTTCCAATAACTTCAATATCTTTATTTTTAAAATATTCGCCCGCGGATGAAAAGGCAAGAAATATTTTTTCGGCTAAATTTCCGGAAATTCTATTGGTAAGCCCGGAAACGCTGTCTGATTCATGAATAGCAACCGGAATCCTGTAAAAACGGCCGATCAAAATAACTGCCAGCGCGCCGGGACCCCCTTTTGAAAAAATAACATCCGGCATGAACCAGAATATTTTCCAAAGAAGCTGGAATAAACTTAAAAAAAATTTAAGAATATCCAATAAATTCAACAATGACCAATATCTGCGAAATTTACTGGAAAATATAGGAACAAATTCAATATCATTGTCAATAATTTCCCGCGCATATTCGTAAGCGCCGCCAAAATAACGCATATCCAAAAAAAGACCAAGCTCGCCGGATTGTTTCTTTAATTCATGGGCGACAGCCACTAAAGGAAATATGTGCCCCCCCGTCCCGCCGCCCGTCAATAAAACTCTTATTTTTTTCATATTAAAATTAATTCTTTAAGAAGGATACTTTGATATATTTACAATTATACCCGAAATCGTCATAAAAATTGCGAGCGCGGTTCCTCCATAACTTATATATGGAAGCGGAACGCCAGTCAAAGGGATAACGCCCGAAATTGCCCCCATATGCACAAATGACTGGATAGCAATCAATGATCCAAATCCGATTAAAATTAATTTACCGAAATTATCGGAAGTTTTTCCGGCTAAAATTAAAATACGTATGATAAATACCGTAAAAACCGATATAAGAGCGATAGCGCCGGCAAAACCGAGCTCTTCAGCGATAATCGCAAAAATTGAATCGTCTATAGGCTGGGGAAGATAATATAGTTTTGTTGTTGATTTTCCGTAACCAACGCCAGTCATTCCGCCCGATCCTATCGCCAAAAACGCCTGATTAATCTGATAAGAAGAAGATTGCGCGGCAACTGCCGGATTTATAAAACTTTTTATTCTTTCCCACCTGTAAGGCGTCATATAAACAATAGCCGCAAGCATGATAATGCCTAAAAATACGGCGCTGAAAATATAAGAAACCCTTGCTCCGCTAGCAAAATAAACAATAAGCGCAGTGATTAGTAAAATTGCGGCAGAACTTGTGGATGGCTGAAAAATCAAAGCCCCTGTAACAATTCCGGAAATAAGCAAAAATGGAAAAAAGCCCCCGAAAAAACTCTGCTGCCTGAAAGATTTTCCGAGCCAAGAAGCGATATAAATAATAAAAGTAATCTTTAAAAATTCCGACGGCTGAAACACGATCGGTCCAAAAACCAGCCAGCGGGTTGCGCCCCCTAAAGTCAATCCAAGCGGGGAAAATATCAAAAAAAGCAGGACTAAATTGCCAAGCAGCATCGCAACCGCCAGATTATGATAATATTTATAATAAAATTTTGATCCCAGCCAATATCCGATAATCCCGAAAAACAGGCCGTAAATAATCTGATGTTTCAGATAAAAATAACTGTCGCCAAATCTTATTTTTCCCAATTCTGATGAGGCGCTGGTTAGCATTATCAATCCAAAAACAACAAGAATAACAGTGCAGACGATGATTAAAAAATCAGGCGCATGGTCGCTTCTTGGAGATAATTTTAAATTAATTCTTCCCATTTTATAACGGCGTTCCCGCCAAAATATTGGTCTCCTCCCCGTTTTGAACGGCAAATTTTCCATTTATCATAACATTTTCAATTTTTCCGTTTCTGAACATCGCGATATCTGCGAACCAGCCCTCCCGCAAAATTCCTCTTTTATTGATATTAAAAAGTTTTGCCGGCACGGAAGTAATTTTCCTGATTATTTCCGGCAAAGTCATGTTCCTGGAAAGCGACAGTTTAATATATTTTTTAAAAGTAGCCGTTGATTTCTCCGGCTTCAAAAATCTCGGAGAATCAAGCAGACTAGCGCCGTTTGAACCGATTAAAGCGCGGGGGTGAAAAAGAATGTCGGATAAAATTTCCTGATTTATATTTTTATGCAAAAGCAAAGATCTCATACTTGTAATTTCCATAAGATTTAAAAGACCGCTATAAATGTCTATTCCCCTATCTTCGGAAAATTCCTGTAAAGTTTTTCCCAAAATATATTCATTGTCTTTCGCGCCTATAATCGTCATTTCGCTTAATTTTTCTTTTAATTCCGCAAGATCGTCTAAAATGCGTTGGCGATACTTGGAATCGCCGACAGTACCAAGCATTACTTCAAAATTTCCATGCTGCGCCCAAACCGGCAATAAACTATAAACCGGAATTACGCTCTCACTGAAAGGATTGACATCAAAATATATATTCCCTTTATTTAATTTTTCTTCAATCAATGTAAATGCCTGAAGAAATTGCCCCTCAAATCCGATTATCGGCCTTAAATGGCTGATAATTGTTGGAATTCCGGTTTCTTCGGCAATTTTCAATGTTTCTTCCACGCTTGGAATAATGTCGTCCTTTTCATTGCGGAGATGCGTCGCGTATACTTTTCCGCTAGCCGCAACAACCGAAAGAATTCTTTTTATTTCCGAATGAGAAACCCACCGCGAAAGAACGTAACCGAGTCCGGAAGACAAACCCAATGCGCCGTCTGAAAATGCTTTTTCAAGAACTGCATTAAAAATATCAAATTCACCATCAGACAAATCCCTTATCCCCTCTCCCGCCAGGTCCCTGCGAATCGTAAAATGCCCGGCAAGCATGCCAAAATTAACGCCTATTCCCAATTTACGCAGCGTGCTCTTAAACTCCGCAACCGTGGCCCAGTCAAGATTCACCAAATTTTCATTTCCCCATCTTCTGATAGATTTTAATGTGCCCCGAAGAAGCGGCGCAAGAGAAGAGCCGCATTGGCCGCCAATAATCGTAGTCACCCCCTGAAGAGTGAAATCGCTTTGCGCGGGATTATTGAATAAGCTCAGATAATGATCGGAATTGGCATTAACATCAATAAAGCCCGGCGCAACAACCAAACCAAGCCCGTTAATAACAGTATCAAATTTCTTATGAGAAAAATTTCCAATTGCCGCTATGCGGTCATCTTTTATTAAAATATCTCCCCTAAAAGAAGGTTTACCCGTGCCGTCAATAATTTCCGCCGATTTTATGAGTTTCATTTTTAAGCCGCCGTTGAACCATATTTACGGCGCGATAATTCTTTAAGTTCGTTGCGAAGCGCCGCGTCATTTTTCGGCGCAAGCAATCCTCTGATATTAAAGGGTTTGGAGGTCTGGCCGTTTATCAGAATTTTTACGTAAGCATCAAAATTATCAATATTAATCAGGTCATTTTCATTAAAAACCGGCGCGAATTGCTTCACTAGTTCTTCCGCATCTTTTGCCCCGACTCTAAACACAATCATTGAACCAACATTGCCAAATACCGCATCTTTTATTTTTTCTTCAAGCTGAGCGATAAATTGGTGCGCTATAACAAGATTTAAACGGTATTTTCTGGCCTCCGATAAAATCGTTGAAATTGAATCGGTGGTCACATTCTGGAACTCATCAATATATAAATTAAAATCTTTCCGCTGTTCCATGGGAATATCAGTCCGAGAAAGAGCCGACATCAAAATTTTTCCCACAATAACCATGCCCAATAGATTAGCATTCAAATCCCCTATTCTTCCTTTTGACAAATTCACCAGTAAAATCTTTCCGCTGTCCATTATCTCGCGGAAACGCAGAGTGGATTTCGGCCGGCTGATAATCGGCCTTACATAATCATTGGCGGTAAAATTATTGAATTTTGAGGTGATATAAGGCGTAATGTTCTGCAACGATGCATCGCCGCCCGCCATTATCGCTTCCCTTTCCCAAAAATCTTTCACCACCGGATTGCCGCAGCGTTCCAATTTCTTTTTCCGGTATACTTCATCAGTGAACACACGCGGCACATCCATCAGGGTCGCCGACTCATACTTTGCATCCTCCATCAGAAGCAATAAGGCATTTCTCATGTATTGCTGAAACATCGGTCCCAGCGCGTCGCCGCTTTCAGGAAAAAGCTTGGCGATTATACTCTGCATTTCATTAACTATGAAAGTTTTTTGTTCCGGCTTATTTAAATCATATTCAAGCATATTTAAACCCAGCGGATGCGCCAGATCTCCGGGGTCAAAAATAATCACATCTTCCATCCGTTCTTTTGGAATAAGACCCAAAATATAATCAACTGAATCGCCATGGGGATCAATAAAAGCAATTCCTTTCTTTTTCCGAATATCTTCCATAATCATATTCATCATCAGATTAGTTTTGCCCGTACCGGTTTGTCCCACCATATAAACATGCCTGCGCCTGTCTTCGTCGGTTATAAAAATCTGTTTATTTTCTCCCCTAAAAATGCTTTCTCCTATTAAAGTCCCTTCTTTCGGCAACACAGCCGGAGGCGGAGCTTCACGGGATTTCAACCACTTCACCCGGGGAGTTTCCGTCAGCGAAGTCGGTAAATGGAATAAACTGACTAGCTCATCTGTGCCTAAAACCATCCGCTCTTTATCATCAAATATCCTGAAAATATAATCAAACAAAAAATCTTTCTGATTGCGCGGCTTTACCGCCTTTATCCCATTCCTGAGCGGCGCCTGAAATTGGCTGAATGATTCCGCTATGCCCTCTAATAATTCTCCC
>JBBUBH010000064.1:0-1483 GCA_038078395.1 Patescibacteria group bacterium | reverse complement strand
TCGCCGAAGTTCTACTACCTGGTATGAAAAAAGAAACCCATCCGACATATTATCCAAAAGCGAAAATTTCATGCGCCTGCGGGTCCAAATTTGAGATCGGCACGACTAAGCCGGAACTTAGCGTTGAAATCTGTTCTAAGTGCCATCCATTTTTTACCGGAAAAGAAAAACTTATTGACACTGCCGGCAAGGTTGAAAAATTCAAAGCCAGGAGAGAAAAAGCAAAGACAGCGGCAAAAACAGCCAAGAAACCGAGGGTGAAGAAAAACAAGAAGGGTTAATGCTAACCTACAAACGCATATGAATACTGCGAAAATAATTTTTGTTTGCGGTGTTCGTATATGTTCGCATCGTTAGCATTATTTTTTTTATGATTCAAAAAATTATTTTAGAAATCCGCGGCGGAGCCGGCGGAGACGAAGCCTCAATATTTGCCGGGGATCTGGCAAGAATGTACCAGAAATATTCCGCCATTCGCGGATGGAAATTTTCCGCGCTTGATTCAAGCCCCGGCACCATAGGCGGATACAAAACTTTCATTGGCAGAATAGAGGGTAATCCTTCGACGGACTCAGGACAAAATGTCTACGACATTTTGAAATACGAATCCGGCGTCCACCGCGTGCAAAGAATCCCCCAAACGGAAAAAGGCGGCCGAGTCCACACATCCACCGCAACAGTGGCTCTTTTGCCGATAGTTGAAGCCAAAGAAGTTAATGTCAATCTCGGCGATCTAGAAGTCACATTTTCCCGCGCCGGAGGTCCGGGCGGACAAAACGTGAACAAAGTGGAAAGCGCGGTGCGTATCCTGCATAAACCGACCGGAATAGTCGTTTCTTCCCGGGAAGAACGTAACCAGCACGCCAACCGCGAACGGGCAATGGAAGTTTTGCGAGCAAAACTTTACGAAATGCAACAGCTTAAAGCTGTCGGAAATATCACCGAAGCCAGACGCGAACAAGTCGGCACCGCCGACCGCTCAGAAAAAATCCGGACTTATAATTTCCCCGATGACCGGATTACTGACCATCGGTTTAATGTTAAAGTCCATAACATAGAAAAAGTTTTGGAAGGCGATCTGGACGCCCTTCTGAAAAAAATAAAAAAAGCTCTGGACGAACAAAAATTAAAACCCTCCGCTTAACGGAGGGTTTCTTTTTTTTATCTTTCAATGAGCGCGGGAAATCCGCAAAGCGGGCAAGCAACTAAATAACATTTTACCTTCTTATTGTTAGGAGAAAAATGCGAAAATATCGGCCTATCCTCTTCTCTAAGAACCCAATTATTGCTGCAAATATTTCCATGAGGCTCCATTGAACAAACAACTTTTCTTCCCACCCACCATTTCTCTTCGGCCATTCAACCATCTCATATTAAAAATGAACTAATTATAAAATACTATATTTAAAAAAATAACGCAACTATTTGTATAACCGCACCCAATTTTGGACTTTTTATAAATAATCCGGAATAATTTTTCAGC
>JBBUBH010000063.1:0-2253 GCA_038078395.1 Patescibacteria group bacterium | reverse complement strand
TTTGATGCCCTTAGCCGCTTCTTTAATGAAAGTCGGCGGGGAATATGATGTTATTCTTTCTTCCAGCGCCGGTTATGGCAAGGGCATCGGATACGGCAAAAATTCCGTTCATGTGGCTTATTGCCATACTCCACTCAGATATGCGTGGGAAAGCGGTAATTATTTTAATTGGAATCCGATTGTTAATTTTGCCGCAGTTCCTGTGCTGGATTATTTGCGTTCTTGGGATTTTGCAGCCGGACAGAGGCCAGATTTAATTTTGGCAAATTCGAATTTCATAGCCGGCAAGATAAAGAATTATTATCAAAAAGATGCAAAAGTCCTGCATCCGCCGGTTGATTTGGAAAAATTTTATTATAATCCGTCAATCGGAAAAAGGGGATTTTTTCTGGCAATCGGGAGATTGATGCATTATAAAAAATTTGATTTTATCATTAAAGCGTTTAAAAGATTGGATTTGCCGCTTGTTGTTGTCGGCGACGGGCCGGAACTGAAAAATTTAAAAAAAATAGCTTCTCCAAAAATCCATTTTTTGCCGTTTGTAAAAGAAAATGAATTGCGGCCGCTTTATAATGCCGCGGAAGCGCTTATTTTTCCGCAAGTGGAAGATTTCGGTCTGGTGGCGGCGGAGGCGCAGGCATGCGGAACGCCGGTTATCGCTTTTAACGGCGGAGGAGCGAAAGAAATCGTCCATGACGGGATTACAGGAATTTTGTTCAATGAATACGCCCCGTATGGAATTGAAATGGCTGTTAAAAAATCGCTTAATATCCCATTTGATAGGCGCCTGATTTCCAGATCGGCCCAAAAATTTTCAAAAGAAATTTTCAAAGAAGAGATTTTGGATATTGTTAATGAAGTTGCAAATAGAAAATTATCTTAGGCAGTATTTGACTTATTACAGATTATAGTGTAATATATCATTTAGTAGGGACGTTCTTTAAAGGGAGGGGGGGTATTTATGGACAATCCGGCTATTTCTGATGTGCTTCCATTAGTGGAAGAATACTATCGTAAACCCGGTAATATGGTTGGCGGCAATCTTCACGTTGTTTTAGAAGATCATAATATCCAGAATTATCATCTCGAATTTTGCCTTAAAGAGGCGCATGCGGTTGGAGATGAGGATGGAGTTATGCTTGCACAGCTTTTATTGAAAATGTCTAAAACTCAACGATTGAAGATATGTAGGACTCACAGAGGGGGTCAGGTATAAAAAGTGAGGTCTGGTTCTATATATTCCGCCCCAGCGTAAGCTGGGGCGTTTTTCTTTTATTTTTGATGAAATTGAGTTAGTATTTTACGCATGGATAACATCAGAAATTTTTGCATAATCGCTCACGTGGATCACGGGAAGAGCACTCTTGCTGACCGTCTTTTGGAAATCACTGGAACCGTTGAAAAACGCCTGATGAAGGCGCAATACCTTGATCAGCTGGATTTGGAAAGAGAGCGCGGAATCACGATAAAAATGGCTCCGGTGAAGATGAATTACACCCTAGACACTATACCTTATACTCTGAATTTAATAGACACTCCGGGGCATTCCGATTTTTCTTATGAAGTTTCCAGGGCGCTTGAAGCGGTTGAAGGGGCCATCTTATTGGTTGATGTTTCTCAGGGAATACAGGCGCAGACTCTTGCCAATTTTTACACTGCAAAAAATGCCGGGCTTAAAATTATCGGCGCGGTGAATAAAATTGATTTACAGTCGCCGATGACGGAAGAAATTATAGAAAATACGGCAAAACTTCTCGGCGTTGATAAAAAAGAAATCCTGAAAGTTTCCGGAAAAACAGGAGAGGGTGTGGAGGCTTTGCTGAAAAAAGTTATTGAACAGGTGCCGCCGCCTAAAATTTATAATATTCCCGGCGGAGGCAAGGACAATATTTTTAGGGCGCTGGTTTTTGATTCCTTTTATCATGAGCATAAAGGGGTTGTGGCGGAGGTCCGGGTTTTCAACGGCGGAATAAACAACGATTCCACGGCGCATCTTATTGCGGCCGGAATTGATTTTAAAATCAAAGAACTCGGTTCTTTTGTTCCGGAACTTAAAACGGGCGAGAAAATAGAAAATGGGCAGATTGGTTATATTGCCACCGGACTGAAAGATCCCGAACTTTTAAAAATAGGCGATACCATAGTGGCAAGCAGCCAGCCGCTTCCGGCAGATAAAAAACATCTGGCGCTGGCCGGCTACAAAAACCCCCAGTCTGTTGTGTTTGTTTCTTTTTATCCCGAAGATGGCGATGA
>JBBUBH010000062.1:6150-10544 GCA_038078395.1 Patescibacteria group bacterium | reverse complement strand
CCATTCCCGATTGTCAGCATTCCAGTGGTGGAAGCGTTGGCGAGATAAGTATCGCCGGAAACATTAAAAGTTCCTGTGGCGGTAATCGGGCCGAAAATAGCGCGGTAAGCGGACAGCAAACCACCCAGTAAAGTGTCTCCGTTAACAGAGAAAAGATGTGAAGGCGTAGCTGTGCCGACTCCGACATTCCCGGTCTGATTATCAACAACAAATTTATTCGTCTTGACAGCCAGCCCTCCGGCAAAAGTGGAAGTTGAAATATTAGTAACAATCAAATTGGTGACTGAAGTCGTCCCGCCGCCAGTGACTGCGCCAGTTGAAGAAATAACCATGCCGCCAATAGCAAGATCGCCGGAAAATAAGCCATCACCCTGGACGGAGAAAAGAACCCCGGGAGAAGTGGTGCCAACGCCAACTCTGCCCGCATTGGTAATTATGAAAGCTGTTGTGGTTGCTACGGGAGTGGAAGTCGCCACAACAAAAAGCGGCTGAGTGGAAGAATCAGTGCTTAATCCATGGATAGAAAACTTGGCAAAAGGAGATGTAGTGCTGATGCCGAGATTTCCTAATTTTGAAGTAAGGGTGGAAGTAGCCGTTCCCGTGCCAAGATAAATATCGCCACCGTTTACATAAAGATCGCCTTTTGAGGTAATATCGCCGCTGAAAATAGAAACATTCGCCAAATTATTAATAGTGCCATCAACCGTCAGGTCTCCATAAAAACGGACATCGCCGCTAACTTGCGCGGTTGAAGAAGCGTAGATCGGGGCATCGGCGGATAAATTCAAAGTTCCGGTCACGCTTCCGCCGGAAAGAGGAAGGTAATTGGAAACTGTAATAGAGTCCGGAATATCGGCATCAGTGATTGAACCGGCGGTGAAAGAAGGATTGGTGATAGTAACGTTGTTAATGGTCGCCCCGGAAATATAGTTGATGCGATTGGAAAGCGAAGTCATATTGAACAGCGCCTGCCTGTCCGCTTCCTGTTTTGTTTTCAGCGCGTCAATCGTTGAAGCCAATGCCTGCATTTTCTGTTCGTCCACAAAAACCCGGACTTCTTTCACCTGCGTTTCCACTCTTGTTTCTTTTATAACCTGCTGGACCTGGGGAAGGCGAGCGGCTATTTTATTGGCAAGAAGATTTATTATCTCTTCATCGGTTACGGCTTTTTCTTGAAGGATAACCACTTCCTTTTCCATTTTTTCCAATTCATTCGGAGTGAACAGCTTGGCAATATCCATATTGGCAAGCTTTTTCGCCAAGTCCTGAACTAACTGCTTGAATTCCGGCGATATCAAAGGAGGAGACGATTGCGGTTCAAAAGGAATGCGGGCGCGCTGACCGATAAAATCCTGAGTGAGCGGGGCAAGGATGCTTTTTCCGGTTTCTTGGATTTTTTCTAAAATTTCATTTTCATTTATTTGGATAGGCGGCAAGCTGATCGTCCTGCCGGCGAAAATTTGCTGGCTGTTAAAATTATAGTTGTTAAGATTTTCCAGTCCTTTGGCGGCCAATTCTTTAACGGCTATTTTCAGCTCGGGAGAAACCAGCGGAACAGACTGCTGTTCCAGGAAATTTTGGGTGAACGGGGCAAGGACGCTCTTGCTTGTTTTAAGAATTTGCCTTGCTATTTCTTCCGCATCAACCGTGATTGACGGGGTTTCAAACATTTTGCCGGTTATGGAATACTTTTCGCTGGCGCTTCCGTTATTGGCAAAATTAATCAGGAGATTTTTGTCAAAATCCTGTATCTTCCGGACCAATTCTTCTGCGCGATTTTTAAATTCAGGGGAAACCAGCGGCGCGGAAACCGGCGGAACAATCGCCACAGCAGAACGCGGTTTCAAGAAATCCTGGGTCAGATAATCTATTCCGCTTTCGCCGATCTGGGATATTTTTTCCACCGCATCCGCGCTGTCATAACCGTCAACTTTGGGCGCCGCCGGAATAATACTATGCGGAAGTCCCGCTTCCGAATATTCGGAAGTGGGACTTCCGCTTTTCAATCCTCCTAAAATCTGAGTAAGCGCATCCGACAAGCTCGCAGTAAACGTGTCGGCCGCGGTTTTCCGCGCGAATGCGGAAAAAGAAGAAAAAGAATCATTAAGTTCGCGGTTCTTTTCAGCGACATAATTGAAAAATTCTGAAAATTTTTCCCGACTCCGTCGAGGACTCTCGATAAAATCGGAGAAAACCGCATTTGCGAAAATTTCAGAAGCGAAATTTTCCGCCGCTTTTTTAATTTCCGAATAAGCCCCTAAATAATTTATCGCCGAATCCTGCGCGTTGAATCTGACGGCATCCAGCAAAATATTTATTTTTTTAATTTCATCAAAACGGTAATCGGCCTCAACATTCAATTTATCCATTTTCTCCCCCAACAATCCTTCCGCGCGCGCCTCAAAAATAAATTGCCCGCTTAATCCAAAAAGAAAAACCAAAAATAACCCCTTTGATAAAATATCAAAAAATAAGGAGTTTCCCTTGTGTTTCCCTTGTATTTTTCCGTTACCGCACTTATTCATGCAGCATTTGATCGGATAAAAATCTTCTTAAAAAATTTATCTGAATAATTTAAACCCAACCATGATATAATTTTAACAAAAGAAAGTTCTTTATTATATACATTACTTATCCCCAAGCAGAAAATCTTGGAAAAATTATCCACATGCGGAAAAAATCAGGCATATAATAGGGTATGCGCCAAATTTTATTGCGATTTTGTGGATAACTTGCAAAAAATAGCTTAAAAATAAGGGTTTTTATCCCTTAAAAAAACATTTGACTTTATGAACTTTACGAACTTATGACTTTATGGACTTTATGAACTTTCGACTTTATGAACTTTTGACTTTATGGACTTTATGACTACCCTATCCTCTGCTTTTCGGCGTCACCCAGAATCCCAGCCGAAATTTTCCGCCCAACATCAGACGGGTCTGCGATTCCAATGCGGGAAACACCCCGAAAATAATCAAAGTTACCGGCAAAAGCGCCCATTGGAGCAAATACAAAAAATAATCTCGCCAGCGGATTCCTTCCGGCTTCGGAGGAAGCAAGATTACGCTTAAAATCGCCGAACTCGCTATTCCAATGCTGGCAAAAAGCATAATAATTCTCGTAATTTCCGGCAAATTATATGAAATCACCGTTTCATTGAATCCGCCTTTCCCTATCAAAAGCGGCAGCCATCCAAGCGCGAAAATCAAAAGAGAATTTGTCGCCCACGAATGAAATCCTTCAATAGAATTGAATGCCCAATATATTTTTTTCCGCAAAGGAATCAGCTTATTTTCGGCAAATCCCCGCAAAAGATAAGGCACATTTTCCACGCCCCACGCCCAGCGCCGCTGTTGTTTGTATAAATTATTCATCGTCCCCAAAAAACTCGGCGCGACATTCGCGTCCATTGAAACCGGATAAAAAAGCGGAACTACCCGCCAATCGGAATTAAAATGCAGATAACACTGCCAAAAAATCCGCGAATCTTCCGAAACAATATCTTTCTGCCAATAACCGATTTCCGTGAGCGCCTTGAAGGGCATCGCGTGCGAAGAAAAAGTTGTCAGCCGTTCCGGACGG
This sequence comes from Patescibacteria group bacterium, assembly GCA_038078395.1. Taxonomy (GTDB): domain Bacteria; phylum Patescibacteriota; class Minisyncoccia; order UBA6257; family 02-FULL-45-10c; genus JBBUBH01. Next base: position 6,962 of record JBBUBH010000062.1, on the reverse strand, counting down.
GACTGCTGCATCATCTGCCAAAAAGTTGCCGAAAAAGAAATGACTCTCGCCAGAGCCGGTGTCTGATAGATATTATTTATAAAAAGAGGAATCGGCTGATAGCTGGACCGCTGGGGATTTTCCGCGGTCAAAAAATTATAGGTCAGACAGCCGAAATATTCCGGATAGACCTGCGTATCAATATCAAAAACAGAAACGATTATTTTTTCATAAGAAATTCCCAGTTTATCAATAATCTTTTCTTTCGCTTCTTTGGCCGCGTATGATTCATTTGATCCCTTTCCGGGAATTTCACCGGGTAAATTTGCCGGATGCCGCGTAATCAGGAAATGCGGCAAAACTGCGCCAAATCTGGCTGAGATCCTCTTTGCCGAATCAATTGCCGCATTGCCGGCCCGCTCTTCAATCGCCAAAACAACAATAAAATTTTCTTTCGGATAATTGGAATTTTCCAAACTCTTAAAAGTTTCTTCAATAACCTCATACGGTTCATCCGCCATCGGTAAAATAATTAAATGGTAAACAGATTTCCAATCGGCAAAAATATTAAGTTTCTCGCGCCAATTAATTTCCAGATTTTTTTTCATTTCGCTGAAAGTGGCGCGCAAATGAAATGTGAGAAAAAGTGATTTGCAAAGCCAATATATGTCAAAAAGAATTATGAAAATTGCAATCCAGACCGGCCTTTGCCACGACAAAAAAACCACCAAAAAAAGCGTCAGCCAAGACAGAAAACCGGGTAAAATTTCAAAAAATCTGTTTGATTTGGTCATATTTAGCGGAAGTCCCACTTCCGAATTCGGAAGTGGGAC
>JBBUBH010000062.1:0-6140 GCA_038078395.1 Patescibacteria group bacterium | reverse complement strand
GGGACTTCCGTTCCACCTACTAAAACAAAAACGCAAAAAATCCCCCGCCCATAGTCGCCAAAATCAAATTTGCCGCAACCAATAATAATTCAAATTCATATCCGCCGAAAAATTTATGCCCCTTTGCCATTTTCCAAACCGCAACAGCCGCCATTTCCAACGCAAAAAATAATGCGATTATCTGCGTATAAATTCCCAAAATAATTAGCGATCCGCCTAAAATCTCCAATAAAATCAAGGTTATTCCCGATGCCTTGATAAATTTTGAATTTATCCGCGCAAAATCTCCGCCATTTTTCTTCAAATTTTTTAAATTCTGCCAGCCGCGGAATAAAAAAATCATCCCGACAGCCAATCTGAGAAAAAACAACGCCCAATCGCTGAAAATTAATAATACCGGAATCATATTTTATATACTTTTTAAAAACTCCAAAATCTTGATAACTCGACAATTTAATTATAACATGCACATAATGGTGCCATCGTCTAGCCTGGCCTAGGACGCTGCCCTTTCACGGCGGAAACTCGGGTTCGAATCCCGATGGCACTACATACATAAAAATATGAAAAATTTTGAATCAAAATTTGAACAAACAGGAAATCTTTTTGAGTGGCAATTTATCGGGGAAGTTGACACTAAAAGCCATGAGTATCAGAAAGAACTGAAAAAACTCCAGGAAGAATCCGCTAAAAAGGGAAAGACCGGCGGCTTCATTTCCCGCGAAAAAGCCCTGGAACTTGCCAGAAAATTCCAGCCGTTTGATCCGACTCATCCGAACAAACCGTTCGCCCGCGATGTCAGAATCAGCCTGCTTGACCTTATGATAGACAAAAACATAATAACGGAAAGCGAAGAAGATCAGGACCGCGTAAAATTTTATACTGCCGTAGGCACCCCGCTTGATAAATTCCACGGCATTGACGCTTTCGTGGAATTCAAAGATTTGAATAATAAAAAATATCTGGTTACTTTTGATTTGACGCTCTGTCCCCAAAAAATAGAAACAAAAAGCGACATACTCGTGTCCGAATTGCCAGATCCTAATTTAGAAGAAGACAAAATGCGCTATCTTGCAACTATTGAGCAGTACGCGCAAAAAACATTAGATTGCATTGAAACTAAAAAATCGCATGAAAGAAATATCCAAAAAAATAAAGACGATTCTCGCGATTGAGACCAGTTGCGATGATACTTCTATTGCGTTAGTTGAATGTTCCGGCTCCCTTAAAAATTCAGGAGCTGATTTAAAATTTGAAATTTTAGAAAATATCGTTTCTTCGCAAATCGCGATTCATCGCCCGTTCGGTGGCGTAGTTCCTAATCTTGCAAAACGCGAACATATCAAAAATTTGCCGAAAGTTTTTCGGCAAATTTTTAAGTCAAATGTCAAAGGTCAAATGTCAAAAGTTGACTATATCGCTATTACCATCGGTCCGGGGCTTGAACCTGCGCTTTGGACCGGAATAAATTTCGCCGAAGAACTTTCAAAAAAAATAAAATTGCCGCTGATCGGCATCAATCATATGGAGGGGCATCTCTATTCAAATTGGTTACCAATTCGAATAAGTGACAAGCGACAAGTGACAAGTAACAAGCATATTGAATTCCCCGCCATCGCCCTGATTGTCAGCGGCGGACACACCATTCTTTTGAATATGAAAAGCATAAATAAATGGGAAAAACTGGGCGAAACGCTTGATGATGCGGCAGGAGAGGCCTTTGATAAAGTGGCAAAAATGCTCAAACTTCCTTATCCCGGCGGACCGGAAATATCAAAACTTGCGCTCAAGGGAAATCCAAAAGCGATTAATTTTCCCCGCCCGATGCTGAATACGCCAAACCCCGCAAAAGCAAAAGCTCGCGGGGCAGGTTATGAATTCAGTTTTTCCGGACTGAAAACTTCCGTGCTTTATTATTTACGGGATAATCCGAAAATTGAAAAAGCCGATGTAGCCGCCAGTTTTCAAGAGGCCGCCATAGATGTTTTAAATAAAAAAACTGCGCGCGCCGCCAAGCAATATGAAGCTAAATCAATTTTGCTTTGCGGCGGAGTTTCCGCAAATAAACTTCTCCGCGAACGGCTGCAAAACACGGCTAAAGAACTTAAAATAAATTTTTACGTTCCGGATTTCAAATACAGCGTTGACAATGCCGCCATGATTGCCGCCGCCGCCTATATAAACCTCCTTCAAAAAAATAAAGAACATCTCAAAATTGAAGCGCAGGGAAATTTATCAATTTAAAAATATTCTAATTTTACGCGATCAATTCCCCTTTACGCGATTAATTTCCCATTAATTTCTCATTAATTCTGTCATGTTTACTATGTTACGGTCGTAACATAGTAAACATAATCAATTAATTAAAAAAATGAAAAATTAAATATCCAAATTACTCAAAGAACCGCTTTCTTGAACTGTTAAAATGTGAACATAGGGCAAAATTTTTAAATCCTTAAGATCATAAATAAAACTGTCCGGAATTTTGTATTTGCCTATCCAAACGCTCCTCTGCAACATTTGAAATTCTAAATTTCGCAAACATCTGCGCAACCAAATCCTTTTATGTTTTATTTTCTCCGGAATATCAAAAACGACTAAAATTAATTCTTTGGACTTTTCTTTACTATAATCTCCATTAGGCAATTCATCGGTTGGCGAATATTCCAAGATAGATTTCAGTCGCTTAAATCCCTTTTTTGTTAATTTCCATAATTCTCCGCCAACGCTATTTCTTTCTATCAGCTTTTCATGGCGCATTTTAGATAACAGTGTATAGAATTTTCTATCCTCGTGTCTTTGCCATTCTTTATAATCAAACCTTGGCGTTTCCATATAGCCAAGTAAATTTTTTGTCACCTTGTGGCTATCAGCAGAAATAGGGAGAATATTTTCTATAATTTCCCTTGTCGTCATGACTTCGTGTTTTAATAAATCCAATATTCTTTTTGTTTTGGTACTCTTAAAATATCTGTGCATAGTTTACTATTATACGATCGTAATAGAGTAAAGTAAAGAAAACTTTTATATTTCTAAAATATGGCTTATAATTTTCATTATTACGAAATATATAAATATGACAAAAGAACTTCCCTCCGCCTACGATCCGAAGCAGACCGAAGAAAAAATATACGAGCTCTGGGAAAAATCAGGTTATTTCAACCCCGACAATCTTCCAATTTCTAAAAGCTCAAAGCTAAAAGCTAAAAGCTATTGCGTTGCCGTTCCCCCGCCGAATGTCACCGGCTCGCTCCACATGGGACACGCCCTGAATGCGACAATCCAGGATATTTTAATCCGCAAAAAAAGGATGGAGGGATATAAAACCCTTTGGATTCCCGGAACCGACCACGCCGGCATAGCCACGCAAAATGTCGTTGAAAAAGACCTAAAAAAACAAGGGGTCAGCCGGCACGACATGGGACGGGAAAAATTTCTGGAAAAAGTCTGGGAATGGAAAGAAAAATACGGAAACATAATTTTAAACCAATTTAAAAAACTCGGATCTTCAATGGACTGGTCGCGGACCAGATTCACAATGGATGAAAACTATCAGAAATCCGTCGCTGCGGCTTTTAATCATTACCATGAAAAGGGTTGGCTCTATAAAGCCGAACGAGTCATCAACTGGTGCGTAAAAGATCAGACCAGTTTATCCGATCTGGAATTGGAATATAAAGAAGAAAAGGGAAAACTTTGGTATATTAAATATCTGCTTTTAGAAAAGTCCAAAGTCCAAAGTCAAAAGTCAAAAGTAAATCCCAATTACCAATTACCAATTACCAATTACATAGTGGTGGCAACTACCCGGCCAGAAACAATGCTCGGCGACAGCGCCGTAGCCGTGAATCCAAAAGACAAAAAATATAAAAATCTTGTCGGCAAGAAACTCCTGCTTCCAATAATGAACCGGGAAATCCCTATTATTGCCGATAAAGAAATTGACATGGGTTTCGGAACCGGCGCCGTAAAAGTAACGCCAGCCCATGACCTACTGGATGCCCGCATCGGAGAAAAGCATAATTTGCCTATATATAAGGTAATCGGCCCGCTTGGAAAAATGACGGAAGAAGCCGGCGCCAGATTCGCGGGAATGAAAACCGCGGAAGCGCGCGGAAAAATCATTGAGGAACTGAAACAACTCGGACTGATTGAAAAAGAAGAAGATTATACGCATAATATCGCGCTCTGTTACAGGTGCGGAGGGATCATTGAACCACTGCCAAGCTTGCAATGGTTTTTGAAAATGGATGAATTGGCAAAAATAGCGATCAGTGCCGTTAAAAAAGGCGAGATAAAATTCCATCCGCAAAATTGGGAAAAAATATACCTGAACTGGCTGGAAAATATCCATGACTGGAATATTTCCAGACAAATCTGGTGGGGGCATAAAATTCCGCTTGAGGGAGAAAATGATGTCTTAGATACCTGGTTTTCTTCGGCTCTCTGGCCGTTTGCCGCGCTTGGCTGGCCAACTGCCTGCCAGCAAAGTCAAAAGTCAAAAGTCAAAAGTCAAAAAAATATTTGTGAACCGATTCCCGGTTCAGATTTAGAACAATTCTATCCGACCCAGATTCTTTCAACCGCGCGGGATATCATCAATCTTTGGGTCGCCAGAATGGTTTATTCAGGACTGGAACTTACCGGAGAAAAACCTTTTACCGATGTGATAATCCATGCCACAATTCTTACCAAAGAAGGAAAAAGAATGTCAAAATCCCTCGGCACCGGAATTGACCCGATGATTTTGATTGAAAAATACGGGGCCGACGCCGTAAGATTCGGATTAATCTGGCAGGCGATGGGCGGACAAGACATCCACTGGGACGAAACAGCCGTGGTCGCCGGAAAAAAATTCGCAAATAAAGTTTGGAATATAGCCCGGTTTATTTTACAACAAACTAATAACCCACAATTGACAATTGACAAGTTACAATTGAAAAACACCGAAAATAAAAAGATTATCGCTAAACTTTCCGAAACTAAAAAATCAATTGAAAAATATCTTGACGAATATGAATTCGGACAAGCGCTGCATACGCTTTATGATTTTATCTGGCATGACCTGGCGGATAAATACATAGAATCAAGCAAAAAACTCAACGACAAAGAATCCAAACAAACTCTTTATTATTGCCTCTTGGAAATTTTAAAACTGCTTCATCCGTTCATGCCGCATTTGACGGAAGAAATTTATCAAAACTTGCCTTCAAAAAATAAGGACCTGCTGATGGTGGAAGAATGGTAGAATAAGTAAAAGGTCCATAAAGTCCTTAAAGTCAAAAGTTAATGTCCTATTTGCCATTAATTCTCGGCCTCCTTCCATCATTTGCCTGGCTTGTTTTTTATCTAGAAGAAGATCCGCATCCGGAACCGAAGAAACTTATTTTTGAGGCATTCCTGGCCGGAGCCGTAAGCACTTTCATAGTATTGGGCGCCCAAACTCTTTTTAACGGCTGGGCAATAAACAAAGGAATCGCATCCCATACATTTCTATCGTTCCTATTTCTTGCCGGCATTGAAGAATTTTTCAAATTCGGAGCCACTTGGATTGTCATCAGCAAGAATCGGAATGATTTTGACGAGCCGGTTGATGCCATGATTTACCTCGTTGTCGTCGCCCTTGGTTTTGCAGCCGTGGAAAATATGGCCGCCGCCACAAATGCCGGCGAATTGGCGTTTGAAACGACAACTTTGCGTTTCATTGGCGCAACCCTCCTGCATACGCTAAGTTCCGGACTCCTCGGGTACTACTGGGCGTTCTCATTAATAAAAATAAAAAAACAAATCCTTGTATTCGGCTTTATCCTCGCCACTCTATTGCATACAATATTCAATTATCTTATAATAAAATATGAGCCGGCAGTCGTGCCGACAACTTTCCTGATAATATTTGCCATATTCATTCTGTACGATTTTGAAAAATTAAAAAAAATTAAATAATATATGGACGAAAATACAAAAAAATTTTTTGAAGAATTATCAAACGTCTCGGAAGAAGCAACCTCTATTGAACCGGTAATAGAACCGGTGAAATCTTCAACCATTCCTGTCAGAGAAAAAAAGAATGCCGCAAAAAGCGAAAGCGGACTTGCCGAACTTATGGAAGAAGGCGAGGGCCAGCTTGCAATTGACGTTTA
>JBBUBH010000061.1:0-1076 GCA_038078395.1 Patescibacteria group bacterium | reverse complement strand
CGGTGATACCTGAATGATCCCACCGTCAGCCCGAATGGCTGAAAAATTATTCCGGGTTATTTATAAAAAGTCCAGAATTGGGTGTGGTTATACATTTCATTGATATTGGCCCGATTATTTTGTAATATTGGAATATGCGAAAGGTTATAATCATATTTTTAATTTTAATTTTGATCGCGCTGATGTGGCAGTTTTATCAGCTGTATCTACAATATCGCGGCCTTAAAAATGAATATTCTGCCGTTAATTTAAAATGGGATTCTTTAAATAGTGAAAATGCTGGATTGCAGGCTGATCTGATTTATTTTTCAGAATCGGAAAATCTTGAAAAAGAATTGAGAAGCAGACTCAATTATAAAAAATCAGGAGAAAAATTAATTATTGTCGTGCCACCCAAAAGCGAATAATTATGTCTTTTAAAACGTCTTTAATTCTATTTTGCGCATTCATTGTTTCCGGAACAGGAATTTATATACTGGCTCATAATGGATTATATCCGATTGCGATTGTTAATCTTGATGTGATTACCGCAAAAACAATGAACGAGGATTTTGTGGCTGCGTATAATTTTTTCAAGAATACGCTTACGGCTTCCGGATCGGATCTTCAGACACTGAATAATCCCCAGTCATTAATGGAAATTAAGCGGGCGATGCTTGATAAGCTTATTGCGGATGCGCTTATAATCCGGGAACTCGGGAAGCGTGTTGATGAGAAAGAATTTAACGGAATTGCGGAAAAAAATATCCTGAAAATAACGGAAAATAATGCGAATATAAAGGAAGCGGCTAAAAAAATATACGGCCTTGAATTCGAGGATTTCAAGAAAATAGTTTTAATGCCGGAAGCGTATCGCGAGATATTGGCTGGGCGGATGTTTTTGAATCAGGAAGATTTTTCGAAATGGCTCGGCGAAGCCAGGGCTGGCGCCAATGTCCTTATATTTTCTTCGCAATTGCAATGGAAAGAAAATAGCGTTAAATTTTAATAAAAACAGGTATTTAAAGCGGAATTAGTATAGTGGCAGTACACAACCTTCCCAAGGTTGGGGCGCCGGTTCGATTCCGGTATTCCGC
>JBBUBH010000060.1:0-3024 GCA_038078395.1 Patescibacteria group bacterium | reverse complement strand
CCGTCGGTTCTTTTGACGACCGCCGGTATGCAGCAATTCAAGCCGTATTATATCGGCAAGGCGGACGCTATGCGCGATTTTGGGAGCAAAAATGTTTGTTCTGTCCAAAAATGTTTCAGGACTTCCGATATAGATGAAGTGGGTGATGAAACGCACCTGACTTTTTTTGAGATGCTTGGCAATTTTTCATTCGGCGGTTATTGGAAAAAGGAAGCGATAAAATTTGCTTATGATTTTATTGTTAATGAATTAGGCATAGATCGCGGCAGAATTACCGCGACTGTTTTTGGCGGCGATAATGAAATTAGCGAAGATAAAGAATCCTTCCGGATTTGGCATGAGGAAATCGGATTGTCAAAAGAAAAAATAAAAAAACATAGCCGGGCGGATAATTTTTGGGGGCCGACCGGCAATGAGGGGCCGTGCGGGCCGACAACGGAAATTTATGTGGACGGGGTGGAAATCTGGAATGTGGTTTTTAACGAGTATTATCAGAATCCGGATAAAAGTTTGCGAAAGTTAGAGATTTCCGGAGTAGATACTGGCATGGGGCTGGAGCGGTTAGCGGTCATGCTTCAGGGCGTAAAAAGCGTTTTTGAAACCGACCTTTTTGAACCGCTTATTTCTAAGTTGCGCGAAGTCGCGCCGACTGTATTTCTACCGGCACCGGCGTCCGCTGACTCCAGCAGCCAGCGGCGCCTACATCTCGCAGGCCGAATTCCGCCTTCAGCGGGAACCGAGCTTCGACCTGCTCCGAAGTTGCCGCACGAAATACAGTCGGCGCTTCACGAAAAAGCATTGAGAATATTAGCTGATCATTTGCGTTCCTCAATATTTTTGGTGGCTGACGGCTTAAGACCGTCAAATAAAGAAGCGGGATATATTTTGCGCAGATTGCTTCGCAGGATTATGGTTTATGAGATAAAATATGATATCCATGCGGAACTTTTTGTCTTGGCGGTCGATATTATAAAAAAACAATATGCCGACTGGTATCCCGAAGTTAAAAAATCTAAAGAAATCTTGGATGTTTTGATGGAAGAAAAAACAAAATTTGAAAAAGCGGTGGCGCAAGGCGTGAAAGAAATAAATAAATATGAAAAAATAACCGCGCATGACGCATTTTATATTTATGAAACGTTCGGGCTCCCGTTTGAATTATTGCAGGAGCTGGTTCCGGAAAAAGTGAGGGACTTAAAAAAAGAAGATTTGGAAGCGGAAAGGAAAAAGCACCAGGAAATTTCCCGAGCCGGGGTGGAAAAAAAATTCGGCGGGCACGGGTTGGTTTTGGATACAGGAGAACTTAAAGCCGCGAATAACGAGGAGGTGGAAAAAGTGATTCGATTCCATACGGCAACGCATCTTTTGCAGCAGGCTCTCCGCGATGTTTTGGGGCCGGAAATTCATCAGATGGGTTCGGATATTAATCCCGAGCGCATGAGGTTTGATTTTAATTTCAATAGGAAGCTCACCGATGAAGAGCTGAAAAAAGTTGAAAGCATTGTTAACGAAGAAATCCAGAAAGATTTGCCGGTAAGTTTTGAGGAAATGACTTTTGAAGAAGCGAAGAAATCCGGCGCCAGGGCGTTTTTCAAAGAAAAATATCCCGATAGAGTAAGGGTTTACTCTATCGGTCCTGATTCGCCAGTTGGCGAAGAAGGGCAACCTTACAGCAAAGAAGTTTGTGGCGGCCCGCATGTGTCAAATACTTTGAAAATCGGTAAATTTAAAATTACGAAACAGGAAGCCGTCGGAGCCGGAACTCGCAGAATAAGGGCAGTTGTTGAATAATAAATATTTTTTTGTTTTTAGCGAGGCGGTTTGTTATTTGCTGTATAAATAAAAAAATTTTGATTAAGGCTGGAAATTATTTTTTGTGCGGCAACTACGGACCCAGCCGGAGCTTGGTCTCGCTGGAAGCGAGTCCGGCTGGGGAGGCGTAGGCGGTGCCGACCGTAGGAGTCGGCGAACGCCGGTGCCGGCAAAAAGATAATTTCTAACCCTGGTTTGATAATGGTGGGTAGGTAGCCGAAGCGCCGAGCAGTGTGTTATAATAAAAAGTGTTGGGATTAAATTACATAAAAGAACTATTCTCCAACCTTTTATTCAGAGGGGATAATTATTTAGTAATTGAAATCCTAAATCACTATATTCAGGCCACGGTTATCAAGGCAAATCTTAAAGATAAAAAAATCCGCATCATTCGTAATTTAATAGCGCCGGTAGGGGAGCTTTCCCCGCCGGTTGTTTTATTTGAGCTTAAGCAGTTGCTGAAGAAAATCGGGAAAATAGAAAAATACGGCATTATTTTGAGTTTAGATTCTTGTTTTTCTTCAACCACATACGCCTCCGCTTCCCTTGTGCGCCAGCATCCGAAAGATGCGGTTGATGAGGCGGATCTTGATAATCTTATTTCTCAGGCAATCTGGCGGTTTTTTGACAAGAACCGCTATAAAGTCGCTCAGAAATTGAATATTGATGAAGTTGATGTTCTTTTAAGCAATGTTCAGATCAGGGGAATAAAAATTGACGGCCATAAGATTGTGAATCCGATGGGATTTAAAGCAAAAACGGTGGAAGTATTTTTCAGCCAGACATTGGTTGGAAGGGAATTTATGGGCGGGTTGCGCGACCTTATTCCAAAAGAAAAGATTACTCTTATAACTGAAGCCGGCACCGCAATGAGCCATATAATGTCGCGGGCGCTGGGAAAAGAGGATTTTTTTGTGGCAAATCTTTTTCCCAATCATACCGCATTTTTTTCTTCTTCAAGCGGACGCTTGGCGCATCATGATAATTTTGATTGGGGCGAAAAGGATATAAACGGGTCATTGGCGGGGCATTTCTGCGTTGATACCGATGTTGCCGGGCTGATTATGCAGAAATATGCCACGAATTGCGCCTCCCAGAATTTTACAAGGAGATTTGAAAATGTGCTGGGCAAAGAACTTCAGATTTTCGCAAACGGCCTGGAATCCCTGATAGACGATGATTCTGCGGATATTTATCTGAATCCATTTTTTA
>JBBUBH010000059.1:0-3701 GCA_038078395.1 Patescibacteria group bacterium | reverse complement strand
GCAGTTATCTACAGGGAGGCGCTTTAGGCCGCTAAGCTACTACCGCATTTAAATATCTTTCAAATACTTTTTTCTTCCTTAATAAGTATAATCCACTGTCAATATCTTTGTAAAGAAATTTATAAAGACCAATACTATCGTTTATAGAAAAATTTAAACGATATCCTCTTTGATAATACAATGTGCCACCTTTTATAATGCCATATTTTTTTAAATCTTTTTTGAGACTTTTAAGAAAATCTTTTGTGCCACAGGTAAATCCAGAAAAAAGTAATTTTGAAAAGGTTTTTCTATCTCGCTTTTGATAAATTCCTTCCGTAACATGACCATCACCATCAAAATAACCACGAACAAAATACTGAAAATATTGGCTTGGTATTTTAGGGCAAACTAAACTTTTACTTTTATTTGTTATAAAACCAATCCTGTTTAAATCTTGAAATAAAATTTTACTGCCTATCTGGATACGAAAAGAATTTTTTTGATTTTCTTTTTTACTTTTACGTTCACTAATTTTATGATTACTGCCAAGTACCATCCTGATTTTTTCTATGATATCTCTATCGCAAGAGGTAAATTCAATATAATGATTTCCTCTTTTCCCAAACGTCAAATTTCCATCAGCGGCAAAAAATCCTAACACATACGCCATTTCTGGAGACCATTTTTTTAAAAAATTTTCATTTTTAGTTTTAAAAATCGGCATTGTTCATTAATATCTAATTTCCGTTTCAAAAATAATCCGGCCGTTTGCCGCCGCTTTTAAATCCAAGGTTCCGTCCGGCAGAATGACGCCGGCATAGTCCATAATTCCATTAATCAAAATCGGCTTGTTCAGCCAAACCGCCTCTATTTTCCTTAAATTATTCGTTAAACGAAGATACTGGCCAATGCCCTGTTTAATCCATTTATTATTGGAATTAAACGATATGAAATCAGCTCCCATATCGGAAAGTTTTTTCACATAAAAAGGATAGTGCCCCTCTATGCAAATCAAGCTGGCAAAAGAAAAACCGCCCGCTTCAAGCAAATTCTCTTTTCCTTTCTGATATTGATATTCGGAATCAAAAATCGCCCGATTCTTTTCTTCCAAGTTAGTCAGTTGTTTCAGATAAAAATCAAAATAAAACGGCCGCCAATTATCAAATGGCCAATACTCGCTCGTTATGGTGCGGTTAACCTTATCATAAATGCCCGCGATCTCTCCATTTTTTGAAAAAACCAAAGAACTTTTATATAAATTACCCCCGCCATTCAATTGATCAAACCTCGTGGTCGCGGCAGAAACCGCCACTTTGGAATTTTTCGCTATTCCGGAATAAGCATTTATCGCTTCCTGATAATTTTTAATATCGTGCGGATATAAATCTTCCGGCATAATCAGAAGATCCGTATTTTCAGGCAGAATAAAAACAGAAAACGCGCCGTCAAAATTATTTTCTTCATCAGACACGGACATCAGCGCCACGCGCGCTATCCGATTTTTTAAAGCATAATCTTCCGCGTTCTTATGAATTAAAATTTTGGAAAAAATAAATCCGATAATTAAAAAAAATGCCGCAACGGCAATCCAAAAAATTAAATAAAATCCGCTTTTCCTGAAATTAACCGCCACCGTAAAAATAATATTCGCAACAGCTGTAAACATAGCAAGCCCGATAACTCCCCCATATCGCGCCAACCCCAAAAATGGCGAATTGGCGAGCGCATTTCCGAAAACAACTATTGTCATCGGCAAAAGCGTATATTGCGACTCCAAATAATCCCAAAACACCCATAAAACCGGCAAAAGAAAATAAACGACATAATCGGGCAGAAATTTTTTAACCAGATAAACGGAAACCGGCAATCCGATAAAAATAAGAATTGATAAACCGTAAAGAAACGGATCCAAAACGAAATAAACCGTTCCAAAAGCAAAAATCAGCCGGAACAAAACAGCCCCGATTATCAATTTCCAAAAATTATCTTCTCTGAGAAAAAATAAAAAAAGCGGGACCAGCGCCAAAAAAATCAACGGATAAAAATTTGCATTAAAAGCAATAATCCCCAGTACAGAAGAAATAACCGGCAGAATCATAAACGAATTATTCGTTTATTAAATTCATTTGTCTGAATGATTCCTTATAGATCGCAATGGCTTCTTCGGCTTCTTTGCGCGTAATTTCATCAGTCGGATCTTTTTCTATCTTATTTTTAACACGATGGGCCATTTTTGCATCTTCAACATTTGCCAATTGAGCCGGCGTAATTATTTCCAGCTTTTCATCAAGATCATCGCCTAAATAACCGGACATTTTCAAAATTTCATTTAAAATGCGGTCTGCCTCCAAAATGGCGAGTTTCCAATCATTTTGATCATCTGATTTAAGCCGTTCTTGAATTTGCTTCCATGCCTTAAGCGAACGGCGCCTGGAAACATTGCCCCGCCCCAAAACATCCAAATATTGTTCGCGCTTCATTTCCAAATAATTGGTTTTAATGATTATATAAATAATTCCCCATAAAAAAACGGCTGAAACAATAAGAGAAACCAGTTGTATCAATAAAATATTTTCCCGGAAAAATGGCGCAAAAAAATTCCTGACCGACAGCAATATTCCAATCGGAGAAAAAAGATAAGCAAAAAATCCGCCAAAAAGCGAAACCAACCCCATAAAAATAAAGGCGATAACTACAACTTTTTTGGCGCCGTCAGTGGAACTGCCTCCGCTATCAAATTTTTTATCTTTTTTGTCTGCCATAAAATAAATTTAAAATTTAAAAATCAAAGTGTAAAATTACAATGCAAAATTAAAAATAATTTTATCATTTTAAATTGTCATTTTCCATTTTGATATTTGCATTTTACATTTTCTCATAAAACTGCCCAACCCCCAAAATATCCGCCTCACCCCAATGTTTGCCTATGAGCTGAAATCCAACCGGTAATTCAACTTTTGACTTTTGACTTTTGACTTTTGATTTAATTGGAATTGAAACTGCCGGCAATCCCGCCAAATTAACCGGTATCGTAAAAATATCCGAAAGATACATTGAAAGCGGATCATCTGTTTTCTCGCCTATCTTGAAAGCTGTTGTCGGCGTTACCGGAGTCATAATGACATCAACTTCTTCAAACGCCTTCTTAAAATCATCCGAAATCAAACGCCTGACTTTCTGGGCCTTGGCATAATAAGCGTCATAATATCCCGATGAAAGAACAAATGTCCCAAGAAGAATGCGGCGCTTTGTTTCGGGGCCAAATCCGGCTTCGCGGTTCTTCTTATATAATTCTAACAAGTTGTCAGCTTTATGCCGAGTGCCATAACGGATGCCATCCAGCCGCTCCAAATTGGAACTGACTTCCGCCGGCATAATAATGTAATAACAGGAAAGCGCGTATTTAGTGTGCGGCAGGCTTATTTTTTTTGTTTTAAGCCCAATTTTTTCAATATCTTTTATCGCTTCTTCCACTTTTTCCGCCACCCCGGCATCAAGTCCGCCTATAAAATATTCTTCCGGAATCCCGACTCTTAATTTTTTAATTTCCTTAAAATCAGGATTTAAAAGTTCTTTAGAAATATCCTTATCGGCTTTCGGATTACTGGTAGCGTCCCTTTTGTCATAACCGCGTATTCCGTCAAATAAAATCGCCGCATCTTCCACGGTTTTAGCGAACGGGCCAATCTGATCCAAGCTGGAAGCCATGGCAATCAAGC
>JBBUBH010000058.1:0-2641 GCA_038078395.1 Patescibacteria group bacterium | reverse complement strand
TTTGCTCCGCCCTTGGCCTGCCGGAAAATATACCAAAACATCGCGCCGATTATCAAAAGAGGCAATATCGTCGGCACCAAAATTCCCATCCAAAAACGGAACCCTGATTCATCTTTAACTTCCAACGAAACCGCCTGCAGTGCCTTGATATTCACGCCGTAATTGCTGAGCGTCTGACTAAATCCCGATTCGGATTCTTTTTTTGCCACCGCTTTCTCGCTATTTTTTAAATCAATAGAAAGATCATTTCCGCTGACCGTAATTTTCTGCACTTCTCCGCTGTTTATTTTTTTAACCAAATCATTGATCGTAAGCTGGACCGGCGCCTTTCCGGTTTCAAACAGCATCGAAAATGCGACTGTTAAAATTAAAAGAGCGGCAGTCGCCCAAAGGATATTTTTAAAAAGCAAAGCATCATTTTTTATTTTCATATTCATATTATATGTCTTTAATCAGAGTATAACAAAATCTAAAAAACCAGGTAGTGAAACTTCGGTGCAATTTTCAGAATTTAACACGTTAATATCTTAATACTTAATTAAATATTAGTAAATATCAATTTGCAGAAATCTTAAAATAAAATTGAGTTAAATTCTAGCCGAAGTTCTACTACCTGGAAAAAAAAGTCCCCATTTAAATGGGGACTTTAATTTTATCTTCGCTTATATTGCTTGAATTTCTGGATATTTTCTCCAAATCCCGCCCAATTATCAGGAAGCTTTATCCCGGGAATCCGCGGCAATATCCGAAAAAGGTTCAAAGCATGGCCCAAATACATGATTTTCTTTTCAAGTATGACCCGCAAATTCCAAACTGGATGGTCTTTATCTTGAAATGTGAAATTTACAAGTTCCGACAATGGAACCCAGCGCATGCTGTCAGGAATAATCTCCGGAGTTTCCACAAGATTCCTGGACATTCCGGCTTCAGGATCAACTTCAATATAAAACCAATGGTCGTAATTTATTCTTGGAGAATTCGGGAACGGCTGCTTTTTGATCTCCGCGACTTTGGCGATAATCCTGACCACCTTCCGGCATTGCGCCTCGTGCTCGGTTTCCCTGCAAAGAGCGCGCTCAATGGTCTCGCCAGCTTCAATGTTCTTTTTATTATCTTCAACGGTTCCGCCGGGACAGCCATAGGCCGGGGGCTTTCCGCTCATGGTATTAGCCTTTCCGCCGGATTTTTGATCGCCTTTTTCAACTAAAAGAAGAACTTCCCATTCTCCGGTAAACTGATTCGGCCGCGCGGCAAGCCCTCTTACCGTGTGCCGGAATGCCAGATCCGGAATGCCTAAATGCGCTTTCAGCGCTTCGCCTTCAATCCATATTTCCTTTTTCAATTCCTTGTCAGCGCCTGTCGCCCGTTTCCATAAATCAGAAACAGGCAAATCAGCTGGAACAGATTCTTTTTCAAATCCATCCTTCTTTTCCAAGGCATACCTATATATCATCGGCGGCAAAAGGCTCCACCAATGCCTAAATTGCGCGGCATTTGCACTGTCCTTTGAAAGTTCAAAACGGAAATTCCTGAGTTGGTATAAATGAGAATAATATTTGCCGGCATTTCCGCAACCGGACAATATATGGAATCCCGGATCCAGACCAAGAGCAAAAACGGCTTTCTTAAAACAATTTTTCGCATCCGCTTTGGCAAGCACAAATGATCCTGAATACTGGGGCTTCCCGTTTTTTTCCATAATTTCACCCCTATCTTCATCTTCATCGCGCGCCTGGATTTTCACATAAAAACGCGGAATCATTTCCGAACTGTCGGAATCAGCCGCAAGTATTTCATTTTTTATTGCAATGAATTTTTTCTGAATATTTTCCAATTCCGCAACCGGCCATGAACCGACGGTCGCATCAATTTCATCCTGTAATTCAACAATCAAACCCGTTGACGGCTTATTCATTGATCTTCCGCTCAAAACATCATCCAATGCGTCATAATGCTTAATGAGCCACTGGATTTTTTCATCATCCGGATATCTTAATTTCGCTTCTCCGAGAATCAGATCAGCCAAACACAAAGCGCATCTGACTTTTTCATTCTTTGGAATTGAAGCATCGTGCCCGCAGAGATTTTTAAGGTCATCAGCCGTCAGCCGCTTATTCCTGCGCGCGCTGAGAAGGGCGATTCCGTTGAATTCCATGAAATCATGCAGCGAAAATTCATCAGATTCTTTTTTGAAAAATAATTCTTTAGCTTCTTCATCCAGAATATCCAGCTGTCTTATCCCATCTGTCATTGCGTCCTCCATCAGCCGTTCATTTTTTCCTTATGCAGTTCTCAAGGAACTTAGATATATAATACTATAATATTTAATTGAAGTCAAACAAAAACTCCCCGTATTGCGGGGAGAATAAAACCATCAGCGAAGACAGACCAGACGAGCGCCGGAGCCCCAGACGCTCCTGAGCCAGTCGAAGCGCAGGCACCACCTGCCGCCGTCCCAACTGAGGCACGGGACGTCCCGAAAACCGACACGGTCCCGCCAGACCGTTCCCGGGAAGGTTAAGTAGAACTTGCCTCGCCATTCCTTAGGAATGAGGTCTTGATGTTCCAGCAGATATTCTGCATGATGCTGGCCGAGATTGGCATTGAGCTTTTTGGCTCTCTGCTTCATCACTTCGCCGTT
>JBBUBH010000057.1:0-1233 GCA_038078395.1 Patescibacteria group bacterium | reverse complement strand
TTGGAATGAATCCCGAATAACGGTTAATATCCCGAGCAAGGCGAGGGACAAGACCGTAGCGTCAGCTGACGCTCGAACGACTGACAAGGGCTCCGATGTTTATCGGAGAAGATACAGTCTAGCCCTTCTATATCCGAATTTTGGAAAAATGAAGGTGTAAGCGAAGGAGTAGGTCGTCGGTTCAATCCCGACCATCGGCTCAAATTTTCGCAAAACGGAAATTTGATTTTAATTAAGAATTAATATATAATAATTCAACAATGTCAGAATCAAAGTTTTCAAAAAATTTAATAAAGCTTAGATGCGAGGTCTGCAAGAGGGTTAATTACCATACTCGCAAGAATAAAAAGAAAGTTGAGCGGAAGATTGAAACGAGCAAGTTCTGCCAGCCGTGCAGAAAGCATACCAAGCACAAAGAAACAAAAAAATAACCCCCCAGGGTTATTTTTTATCCACAGTTTGTTTTGATATAAATTTAAGATTATAGTATTATATAACCATAATCACGGGTTCATGAAAATCAAAGAAAGGCATAAGGCAATTAAATTGCGTAAAAGCGGGCATTCTCTTAAGGAAATTGCGAAAAATTTAGATGTGGCAAAAAGCAGTGTTTCTATGTGGGTTAGGGATGTTAAATTGTCACCGGTTGCAGAAAGGCGCTTATTAACGAAAATTAAATTGGGTCAGTTTAATGCGGCAAAAAACAAGAAAGCCCAAACCGCAGCTATTGAAAATAAATATTTACAGGAAGCAATGGCAGAAATTAAAAAAATGGATATTAGTGAAAATTACGCGAAATTATTATGCGCTGTGATATATTGGTGTGAGGGGGCTAAGAGTAATAAAAGTGGTATTAATTTTGTAAATTCTGATCCTAAGCTAGTAAGTAGTTTTTTAGATTTATTACGGGCATCCTTTCTTTTAGATGAAAGGAAATTTAGGCCATGTATTCATTTACATTCTTATCATAATCCCCAGAAACAACTTGATTTTTGGTCTAAAATGACGGATATTAATAAAAAACAGTTCACTAAACCGTATTTAAAGCCAAATACAGGTAAGAGAATTCATGATGATTATCAGGGTTGTATTGCAATAAGATATCACAGTAATGATTTAGCAAGGAGGATAAATTCAATAGCGAAAGCATTTTTAGAAATGGGGACATAGGCTTAACGGCAAACCGGCCGCCTCCAAAGCGGCTTTTCCGGGTTCGAATCCTGGTGTCCCCGC
>JBBUBH010000056.1:0-3134 GCA_038078395.1 Patescibacteria group bacterium | reverse complement strand
AATATTTTTATTTTTTCAGAATTAGCAAATAATTGTTTATTGATGATAATTGTCAGAGAATAGATAATTCCTATTAAAAATAAATAAGGAATTAGCAGGACGGAAGAAAATTTTATGGCCTGCGCCAGCCCGAACGCCAGGCCCGCCAAAAAGAGATTTTTTGCGGATTGATTGTATAGAAAATTAATAAATGCATAAATGCAGATGAAAATTCCAAAGCTTGCCCCGATATCGGTGGTTACGTAATGCCCATGGGCGAGGACTAACGGGGAAAAAGCGAATAAAAATGCAGGGAAAAGCGCCCACCATCTGCCGACAAGTTTCCGCGCCCAAAGATAGATGAATAATATCAATAAAAGCGCAAGAAATATCGGTCCGATTCTGGAAGAAAATATTATTTTATCGGCGTCATTTCCCGATTTGTATAAAAATTGGCTTCCCGCGGTCCATTGTTCGTTTAAACCGTTCCAATAATCCTTGTCCGTGGGAAAATTAAGTTTTTGGAACAAGAGAGGAATGGCGGCAATCATTTTAACCAGCGGAGGATGTTCAGGATTAAATCTGTAGTCAAAATGTTTCAGATAAGTGTATCCGGCGACGATATGGGCGGTTTCGTCAAAGATAGCGGAATCGGTATAAGCGGCATTAATCATAAAAAAAGCGCTGCCGGCTATTATTATTGTTAAGATGATTATGTTTAGCAAAGAAAATGAATGTCGCATATAATTATTATATAACATTATTTGAATAATATGCCCCTTAGTGAAACTTCGGTGCAATTCGTAGAATTTAATGTTAAAAATCTTTAATGCTTATAATCTTTTTAAATACATGACAATATTATTAAAAACTGAAGCACGAATTGAATTAATTAAATTCTTGCCGAAGTTCTACTAAGGGGTATGCTGTTTAAATTTCCAAAAGACGATAAATATTTTTCCTGGACCAGCCACGTGAAAAATAAAATACTGCAATATCGCTTATCCGAACAAAAAATAAAAACAGTGTTGAAAAATTATGCGCGGAAAGAAGATGGGATAGCGCCGAAAACAACCGCGGTAATGAAACGGAATGATACTCCGAAAAGAAAGGAGGAGATTTGGGTGATGTACCAAGAACTGAGTCGAAAGTCAAAAGTTGAAAGTCAAAAGTTGCGGATAATATCCGCTTGGCGGTATCCGGGAATAAGCCCGAAAGGAAAAGAAATCCCAATTCCGCGGGATATTTTGGAAGAATTACAGGAAAATTTGAAATAAAAAAACCACTCATTTAGAGAGTGGTTTAAGCCAACCATTACGCAAAGCGCACGTTATAATAAATAAATTGTGCGCATCTCGAGCCCGTTTCATTTTTTCATGCAATTCCTGCCGGCATTTCTTATTTTTAGGCAATGCCAATTCCACCTCTGTTTCCGCGAAAGGGACAGACAAGACATGTTTAATAAATTGTTTAGGGTCAATCTTATTTAATTGCTTTAAGGCATCCACAAAATTTTTACCTTCTTTTTTTATTAATCGGGTATGATTTTTAAGCGCCCCCGTCAATAAATTGCACATTTGTTCTTGAAGATTTAAAACCGCGTCAATAAGCGTTGCTGCTTCTTTTTGATAATTCCTTTCTTTCATTTTTACCTCTTATGTTGTTATTAAATGACTGGTATTATTATATCTATTATTATTAAAAATACAATATGCCAAAGATTTTATCGCCGTTGTTTTTTCAAAATAAAAATACCATAAAAATCGCCAAAAGTTTGCTGGGAAAATTTTTAGTCCGCCGATATCGCGGCAAAACAATTGCTTATATGATTACTGAGGTCGAGGCTTATGATGGATTTAAGGATAAAGCATCGCACGCGCATCGCGGGAAAACCGGAAGGAATATGATAATGTTCGGGCTTGCCGGCCATTGGTATGTTTATTTCACTTATGGAATGCATTGGATGCTTAATATCGTTACCGGACCAAAAGATTATCCGGCGGCAATTTTAATCAGGGGCGTTAAAAATATTAATGGTCCCGCCCGTCTTACAAAAGCGTTGCATATTGATAAAAAAATCAATGGAATGCCGGCAATTAAGCGTTTCGCATTATGGATAGAAAATAAAGGCATTAGAATAAAAAATTCGCAGATAAAAAGCGCGGTGCGGATAGGCGTTGATTATGCCGGTCCGGTTTGGTCAAAAAAGAAATATCGTTTTTATATCAGCGATTGATTTTAAGGCTTTATTTTTTCTGGAATTGGGGCTATTATATCAATAAAGTTCTTTAAAAGGAGAGAATATGCATAGGAATAGCTGGAAACCTAATTTTGATTCCGGGGAGTGGAATAAATACGGTTCTGAGGAAATCTTTTATCCTGCCCTTGATTTGCTGACAAAAAAAACTCACGTTATCGGAATTTATGAAACATATGTTAATATAAAAGACGGTTGCATAGGTGGAAAATTATCAGCTTTGAACGGGGCGGTCATTTGCCTGTTTTGGGAAAAGAAAATAAGGATTAATAATGGAGAAAGAAAGCTCTTTTATGCCGCTTATCGGGCGGAAACTTATTGGCAAATAAGGCGCGTAAAAGAGATGCTTCCATCTCATATTTTTCTTAAAATAATTGATGACAAGATTATCGAAATAAATGTCCACTTGCCGCTTATTACGGGAAAAGAAGAAGAATTTTTTATGAAAATTAACCCCTGAATTGCGGGGGTTTTTGTTATACTTCCCTAATTGATAAGAAAAATTTTGAGTTAGATTCAAGGCTTGCCGACGAGCTTGTGGCTATAGCCACGGCGAGGAGGCATAACGAAGAAGATAACCAAAATTTTCTTACCCTCTGGGAATCTTGATTTTGCCCAATTTCTGCGTTGCTCGTCGGAAAGGCAGCTCAAGCTGCGATTTCCTTCTCGCGCCTTGAAATTGATGCAAAATCAAAGATTTCAATTTAGGAAAGTTATAATAAAAACCCCCGCTGGGGTTTATTTTTTACTTGAATTCTATGGTTAAAAGCTATAAGCTAAAAGCTTATGAAATTATCGCTTGGAATTGTAGGGCTTCCAAATGTCGGCAAATCGACGCTTTTCAAAGCCCTCACTAATATTGAAGTCAATATTGCCAATTATCCTTTTGCAACCATTG
>JBBUBH010000055.1:0-18484 GCA_038078395.1 Patescibacteria group bacterium | reverse complement strand
ATATCGGGGCAAGCTTTGGAATTTTCATCTGCATTTATGCATTTACGAATTTTCTGTATAATCAATCGCAAAAAAATCTTTTTGTGGCAGGACTGGCATTCGGATTGGCGCAAGCTATAAAATTTTCTTCCATTTTATTAATTCCTTATCTATTTTTAATAGGAATTATTTATTCTCTAATAATTATCATCAATAAACAATTATTTGCTAATTCTGAAAAAATAAAAATATTCTGCGCAAAAATTGCCGGCATTATTTGGAAAACTGCCCTGATAATGATTATCGGCTACGCATTTATAGTTTATCCGCTTTATTTGCTGGCTACTTGGAATTATCCCATTGAAAAACAAATTGCCGACACCAGCGCCCTGGTCGGCGGGTTTAAAATCAATATGCTTTCTGATTTAAATATCTGGATGGCCGGAAACCGCATTCTCCGCCCGTTTGCCGAGTATATGCTTGGGGTTCTGATGGTTGCCCAGCGTTCAGCCGGAGGAAATAACGCTTATTTTCTCGGCGAACTTTCTTCGCATGGCTGGTGGTACTATTTCCCGCTTATTTACCTCATGAAAGAAACCCTCCCCGCCCTGCTGATTATTTTTATCGGATTTATTATCGGATTTTTTGATGCGTTTCAAACCATGGCGCGAGGAATTAAAAAAATACCGGAAAAAATAATGGAATATCTGACCATCCATTTCACGGAATTTTCAATGATCTCATTTATAACAATTTACTGGATATCAAGCATTTCAAGCCCGCTCAATATCGGAGTCCGCCATATCCTTCCGACAATTCCTTTTATTTATATTTTATCAACCGGAGCTTTTAAAAGATGGCTATCTTCAGGTTCCCGCCAAATTTCTACAACTTCATTGGAAAAAATATTCAATCAGATAAACGCTTTGTTTAATTTTTGGACAAAAATATTTTTATTGATTATTTTAATAATCTGGCTGATTTCAGAGACGCTGCTCGCTGCCCCGTTTTTCCTTTCCTATTACAATGAACTAGCAGGCGGGCGAATGGACGGATATAAATATGCCACTGATTCAAATTTTGACTGGGGACAAGATTTAAAACGGCTTGAGATATGGGCCGGAAAAAATTTGGAATCTGATGAAAAAATCGCTATTGATTATTTCGGCGGAGGAAGCCCCGAATATTATTTAGGAACGCAATTTGAACCGTGGTGGTCCGCGCGCGGAAATCCAAAAGAAGAAAAAATACAATGGCTGGCAGTTTCAGTTAATACTCTCCAAGGGGCATATGCCAGACTTACTCCTGATTTCTATCGCAACCCCGCCGATGAGTACCGTTGGCTGGAAAATTACAATAATCCAACCGAACGCGCCGGCACTTCAATATTTATTTACAGATTATATTAATTTTTATAATAAATTCTGTTTTCCACCCGGAGATCAATGTAATTTATTCCTTTCAAACCGGCTTTTTCCTTAAGAGAATAAAGCGCAGCTAAATTTAATTCCGGATTAAATCTGATGCTAAAAAGCAAATCCGGACCATCGTAAGCTATAACTTTTATTTCCTGCAATCTCTTGTTAAATTCAATCTTATCAGCCGATATTCCTAAATTTAAGACGCCCTTTAATATGGTTAATAAATTTTCCGCATATTTTTCATCAACCACTTTTTGACCCGGAATTATTCCTTCCTGCCCATCGTCATAAACCATCAGTATGAGAGATCCCTCAGTTTGCGGCGCTTCTTCAAATGCAATTCCGCCATCATCAATCCAATAACAAAAACCGGCTCTGCACCAAATTGCAAATTGATTCCGTTCTTTAACATCAATAATCACAGATTGATTAATCCAGCTCCGGCCGATATCCGCTTTTAAAAGCGCTGTTTTTGAAATATCCGCCTTTTTATTCCAAACCCATAAATTATTTGCTCCTAAAAAAACTTCCAACTTATTATCGGAAACCAAAGAACGCATGATGCCCAACACGGTTTCATTAGAAAGGCGGGCATTCCCTTTTATCAGAAATTCCCTAACACGGAACAGCGGCGAATAAACCAAAGCATAAACAGAAAAAATCAAAAATAATCCCGAAAAAAGAAATATCAGATAAAATTTTATGCGATTCCCTGATTTTTTTTGGTCATTTTTCTGAGAATCAAAATATACCTCCATATTTTTTTATTTTATCACCCGTTCAATCAGCGGATTAATACGGGTTGCAAATTCATAATGGGTTGTTCCGGATTTTTGAGCAACATCTGAAACTGAAATTTCATTCCCATTTTGCCTGCCTATAATGACAGCCCGGTCGCCGACTTTGCAATTAATTCCGCTTGCGTCAACCACCACCAAATCCATTGAAACACGGCCCAAAACTCTGGCAGAACGGCCCTTTATTAAAATTTCTCCGATACCGGACAAACTTCTCGGAAAACCATGCCAATAACCAATCGGCAAAACAGCCATTTTTACCGATTTCGTAACCCGTTCCACTAAGTCATATCCGACAAAATCGCCTTTTTTTAAATTTTTAATTTCACTTATAAGAACATGCCAGGAAAGAACCGGATTTAATTTTATATCTTTTTTCTGAATCATCAATTCTTTTGACGGCCAAAGCCCATAAAGACCGATGCCCGATCTGACCGCATCCAGATGATATTTTTGATCGATAAGTATCGCTCCGGTGGCGGCGGCATGAAAAATGATATTACTGAAACCTGATTTTTTAATTCGGTCAGACGCTTTCTGAAATATTTCAAATTGCATATCGGTATAAGCCGGGTAATTAATATCTTTTGCGGAAGCGAAATGCGTATACGTTCCCGCCAAAAATTCCCCAATTCGGCTTGTCTTCAATAATTTTATCACCCGCGGAATATCTTTTAGATAAAAACCCTGCCGATGCATTCCGGAATCTATTTTTAAATGAAACTTCGGTTTTTTCCTGCTTTTTATAAAATTATCCAGGGCTTCAAAATTAGATATAGTTACCGTAATTGATTTATTCTCGACTTCTTTAAGAAGATGGGGCAATGTCGGCCCAAGAACCAAAATCGGCTTTTTGATGCCATTTTCACGCAATTTAAGACCTTCTAAAACACTATCCACGCAAAATCCATCCACTCCGGACTTATTAGCCGTCAACGAAAAAGCAAGCAAGCCATGGCCGTAAGCATTTGACTTTACAACCGCCCACAATTTCGTTTTTGGTTTCAAAAAAGAACGCACGGTTTTAATATTTCCGGCAATCGCTTTTTGGCTTATTTCCACCCAAGTTTTAAGTTTATTGACCATACCCTATATTTTTATTATAAGCCACATCAATATAAATAAAAGCCGCTCCCTTAATGCGGAAGCGGCCGTTTACCCGCCCTTATTATTTTATTTCATCCATTCCTAAATAATCCTGCAAAACTTTCGGAACTTTGACCGTCCCCTTCTCTGTCTGATAATTTTCTAAAATAGCCAAAATCGGTCTTTGTGAAAATCCTGTGCCATTAAGCATATGAACAAAATCAATTTCACCCTCTTTATTACGGTATTTAATATTCAAACGCCGGGACTGGAAATCAGTCGTATTGGAAGTTGAATGCGTTTCGCGATATTCGCCTTTTCCACCATTTTGGCCGGGCATCCAGACCTCAATATCATATTTTGCCGCAGCCGGGTCGCCTAAATCACCAGAACAGATGTCTAAAACCCTATACGGCAATTCCAGCGCCCGCATTAATTTTTCTTCTATAGAAAGAATCAACTGATGCTCTTTTTCTGAATCTTCCGGTTTAACAATGCTGAACATTTCAACTTTATCAAATTGATGGACTCTTAAAATCCCCTTGGTATCCTTTCCATACGAACCAGCTTCCCGCCTGAAACAAGTTGAAAAACCGATATAACGCCTGGGCAATTCTTTTTCTTTAAAAATTTCATCCATGTACATGGGGCCGATAGATTGCTCCGATGTGCCGACCAAATAAAGATTGTCAGCCGGCAAATAATAAATCTCATCCCTGCCGCGCTCCAAATATCCCATTGACCACATCGCCTTCTCTCCGACCAGAACCGGCGGAATGACAGGAATAAAACCGTCCTTCGCCGCGGTTTTCATAGCCAATTGAACCAAAGCAAATTCTAAAAGAACGGCGGCGCCTTTTAAATATCCAAAACGACTTCCCGAAACCTTAGCCGCCCGCTCGGTATCGATAATCCCCAATTCCTGCGCCAAAGAAAAATAATCTTTTGGATTTTTAATCTCCGGCTTTTTTCCAACCTCTCTTATTACCTTATTTTCTTTTTCATTTTTTCCAACAATAACAGTTTCAAGCGGGGGGTTTGGAATTTGATGTAAAATTTCCTGCCTTATCTTATCTAAATCGGAAATATCCGCTTCTATTTTCTTAATCTCTTCTTTTATTTTTTTAGCCTGCTCCCGCCACAGAATTTCTGGGCGAGGCTCGTCCCCTTTAGGGGCGGCAACTTTTTTGGCTTCTCCCAACTTTTTCTGTTCCGAACGTAAATCATCAAATTTTTTGGTAAGTTCCCGCCATTTCTTATCAGCTTCCAAAAATTTATCCACCAAAGACGGGTCCGCGTTTTTATCGGAAATTCCTTTTTTTATTTTTTCCGGATTTTCCCGGATAAGATTTATATCCAGCATGATTTTTATTATAGACCATTCTTATAAAAATAAAAACACCCCGATTACAGACAATCGGGGTGCACTTCCAGTGCCTCATTGGGAACAAACAGCACCCACTGAAGCACAGTCGGATCATCTCCTTGAAGCAGAAGCTTGTCAATGCGCACCACTGCGCCGGTATGCATGGCTCCATCAGCAGTTGCAACATTGACTTGATCCGGATCCATCAGCGTGGCCTCTGTACCCTTTTTAAGGGCATACTTGCGGGAAGGCATGGTATCAGAAGCAGGAGTAATGACAACGACATCCTGCTTTATCCGCATTTTGAGATGCCTCGGCAGGAATTCCAGCTTCAGCCTTTCCAGACCCTCCATAGCACCCTCCTTTTTCAGGATATCAAAACTTAACTGATATAAATATACCAGCTTTTATATAAAAAGTCGAGACTACTTATTTTTCGGCTTCATCAGCGGAAAAATCTGGCACTCTTTTGCCGGCTTATTCATCAAGAAACTAAACAATCTTTCACTTACTCCGAACCCGCAAGTCGGCGGCATGCCGTATTCAAGCGCTTCAATAAAATCCCGATCTTTCATTTGCGCCTCTTCATCCCCCGCTTCCCTGAGCTTCATCTGCTCATCAAATCTTTCCGCTTGATCAACGGGATCATTAAGTTCGCTATAACCATTGCCAATTTCCGAACCGGCAATAATAACCTGAAAACGCTGAGTAAGCTTGGGATTTTTACCGTCTTTTTTTGCCAACGGCGAAATTTCAACCGGCAATCCCACAAGAAATCCCGGACCTTCAATCTGCTTTCTGCAATATTTCCAAAGATTATCTATAGCTCTTGTTATATTAAAGCCCTTTTTATCATATTCCACTTTCAATTCGCGGAGTTTAGCTTCTATTTCTTTTATATCTGAATTTAAAACATCGATTCCTGTATAATTTTTAATCGTCTCCTGGTAATCATATCTTTCCCATTTTTTACCAAAATCAACATTAAATTTGCCGATTTTAAAATCTAATTTTCCGAAAGTTTCCATGGCGATTTGCTTATACATTTCTTCGACAAATCTCATTCCCATCTCGTAATCGGCGTAACTCCAATAAAATTCCATCTGGGTGTAATCCTGGAGATGCTCGGCATCCATTCCTTCGTTCCTGAACTGCCTTCCGATTTCAAAAGTTTTTTCAAGCCCCGCAACCATAAGCTTTTTCTGCCACAACTCTCCCATAGAAATTCTGAGATAAACATCCATATCAAGCGCATTATGATGGGTGACAAACGGCTTTGCATCTGCGCCGCCGGGCAAACTTTCCAAAACAGGAGTTTCTACTTCCAAAAAACCGTTGTCCATCAGAAAACATCTCATGGAATTCCAGAATTTCGCTCTTTTTTCAACCATATCGCGCACTTCCGGATTAAAAAGGATATCCAAATATCTTTTCCTTAATCTTTCTTCTTCGTTCTGAAATCCGGACCACGCATCAGGAAGAGGCCTTAAACTCTTTGCGGCTATGGCAAACTTTGAAACATCAACGCTTTTTTCACCCTTTTTTGTTTTAAAAACCCCTCCTTCAATGACGGCAAAATCTCCAATATCAAGATTGTCCTTCCAGACTGCAAAATCTTTTATTTTCTTTTTATTCAATACCGCCTGGATCTTGCCATTCCCGTCTTTAATATCCAAAAACATCACCCCGCCCTGAACGCGCATACCCGTAATTCTTCCGCCGACAGAAACCTGCTTGCGAAACAAGGATAAAAAGAAAAAGCGATGCAATACATCACCTATCATATCCCTGCGCGTTACTTTTGCGGGATAAACGTCGTATCCGGCTTTTATCAGATTATCCCTTTTTCTCAACCGTTCTTTAATGAGATCTTCCAGCATACCCCGTAGTAGAACTTCGGCGAACATAAATAAATGTTGCGAAGCTCTTAATTAATCATTACTTTTATTTATTATTTTAATATAACACCCGCAGATAAAACTTGTTATTTATGTTGAGCAACAACCGAAGTTTCACTACGGGGCATACACAAAAACAAATTTATTCTATGGAAATTATCAAATATTCAACTTTGCCGCCAGGAGTGGCGACCACAACCTTATCCCCGCTCTTTTTCCCCAAAAAAGCGCTTCCCAGCGGAGATTCATTAGAAATTAAACCCGCTTCTGGCTGAGCTTCATTAGAACCGACAATCGTGAACTTCATCTGCTGGCCATTTTTTTCAGCAACAACCGTCGAACCGACGGAAACCACCACAGCCGCATGGACTTTTTCAATTATAGCGGCATGCTTTATCATTTCTTCCAATTCAAGAATGCGCGTTTCAACCTGCGCCTGTTCTTCCCGCGCCTCAAAATATTCAGAATTTTCCGATAAATCCCCCAGCTCCTTGGCGCGCCTTAACCGCTCGCCGACTTCTATCCGCTTCTGGGTTTTTAAATTTTCAAATTCTTTTTTTAATTCTTCCAGCCTTTCTTTTGTAAAATATTGCTTGTCTGACATATTTTATCCGTTAATTATATAAATTATAAACCTTTCTCCAAAGCCACCAACGTATTTTAACAACTTCCCATAAAACTTGCAAATACGAAGAAAATTTAACGTGGGTTCTTATGTCATTGACCCAAAAAACCGGCATTTCTTTTAATTTGTATCCGAACTTTTTTGCCAATACCAGCGCCTCGGCATCAAATCCCCAGCGATCTATTTTAGTCAGATTAAAAACTTTTTCCGCCGCTTCATCGGAAAAACACTTGAATCCGCATTGAGTGTCCCAAATTCCTCTAAGTAAAACCGCCTGAATAAATAAATTTCCGAGATCGCCTAAAATTCTCTTATAAAAAGCCTGCGGCGGCAGCATGCGCGCGCCTTTGACATCCCGAGAACCGAAAACAACCTCATAACCCTCCTTAAAATAAGGGATCATCTTATTGAACTCGACAACGGAAGTGGAATTATCCGCATCCATAAAAAGCCGCCAGGTGCCTTTGGCGCAAAGCATTCCCTGCCGCACCGCCGCTCCCTTGCCCTTATTTTCTTTATTATCAATAAGCTTCAGATTTTCCACGAGCGGCATGAAGCGGTTCACTATTTCAGCGGTGGAATCGGTTGAACCGTCATTAACAACTAGAATTTCATAAGAATACTCCTGGGTCTCCAAATGCTTATCAATATCAATAAGCGTAAGCGGGAGCCGCTTTGCTTCGTTATATGCGGGAATTATTACTGAAAGATACGGGCGAGCCATATACATTAATATTATATCAAAAAAATAAAAAAGGCGCTCATTTGGCGCCCTTATTTTTCTTTGAATTTTTAGCACGCAACCTTGCAAGCGATTTCTCTATCAGCCGGGATGTCTTTCTTAATTTTTTAAGATCTTTTTCCACTTCATCATAATATTTCTTGGCAGCTTTTGACGCATGGGTTTTGCTTTCAATACTGTCAGTTTCCGCATCCAGTTCTTTCAGCCTTTCTTCCTCTTTTGCGCTTAATCCTCCGGCAGAAAATTTCTTATCTATCAAATCAGCCCTTTCTTCATATAGAGGCCTTGCTTTTTTTAAAGTCATTTCATCTTCAAACCAAGGAATTTTCGCATTTGGCTGATTATTAAGAATATTGAAAGTATGATCGTAATTCAAGCAATACCAATCATCATCTTTTCCTAAATCCAATAATCTCTTTGCATAAGCTTCTGAAATCGCCGTTTCCCTAATTGTTTCTTTCAAGAAATATTGCGGATCAAAAACACCGTCAACTTTCTTGCCCGAACGCCATTTTCCTTTTTCGCATCCGGCTGTCAGCTTTTCCCAAAGCTTGTCGCAGAACTTTTCCCCCAGGCTTTTCTTTTTCATCTTTATCCCTCAGGAAAATAAAAGCCATAAAGCCAGCAATCCGGAAAAAATATGGAACAGCCGCCAGCTGTCATTATTTTTATAAGCAAAATAAAAATTTCCAACTGCGCAAATAACCAAAGCAAACTTGCAGATAAAATCTGCAATCACCACAAACACTGTCAACATTTATTCCTCTGTTAATCAAAAAACTACTGTAAGAATAACAACTAAAAATTATTTAATCAACTATTGACGGGTATCACTTAGTCAATATTTCCGGCCCCCTCTCGGTAATCAAAACCGTATGCTCAAAATGGGCCGATAAGCTTTTGTCCCGCGTGGCGTAACTGTCATTTTCAAGTTGGATTAAATACGGCGAACCGGCGCTGACCATCGGCTCAAGGGCAAGAACCATTCCCGCTTTCAATTTCATTCCCGTGTTTTTCTGTCCCTCATTGAAAACCGGCGGATCCTCATGGAGCTCAAGCCCGACGCCATGACCGGACAACCCCTTTACAACTTTAAAATTATTTTTCTCAACATAATGATTTATCGCCCAGCCGATATCACCCAACGTTTTTCCGGGCTTGCATTCCTTTATTCCTAAAAGCAGGGCGTTGCGCGTCACATCCATCAGCCGTTCCGCTTCCGGCGAAATTTTTCCTATTCCGACAGTAAATGCCGCATCCGATATATATCCTTCATAATCAACGCCCAGATCAATTGACAACAAATCCCCTGATTTCAATTTATAAGCTGTGGGCAAGCCATGGACAACCACTTCATTCAGAGAAGCGCAAATTGAGGCTGGATACGGCTTGGCCGCCCCATAGGGCTGATAACCTAAAAAAACAGGCTTAGCGCCCGCTTCTTCTATCAATCGCCTTGCTAAATCGTCCAAATCTTTCAATCCTACCCCCTCCTTCGCGGCACCTTTCAAGCTTTTCATGGCATTAGCCAAAATCTTCCCCGCAATCCGAATCATCTTTATTTGTTCTGGGGTTTTTATGATCATTCTGTTAAAATTTAAAAGGTTTTTATTTTTTCCAGGTAGTAGAACTTCGGCTAGAATTTAATCCAATTTTATTCTTAAATTTTTAATAACGGACACTTAATTAAGATTTACTCAATAATTTAAACGCTAACGTGTTAAATTCTGAAAATTGCACCGAAGTTTCACTACCTGGTTTTAAAATATTTAAACACAGCAGAAAAAACTTTAGCCGGAAGCATTGCCCCATTTATTTCATGAATCTTATATCCGCATTTTTTTAGCTTTTTTAAAATAGGCGCGGTCCTTTCCATATATTCCTTAAAACGGACCCTTATCACGCCGGGGTTATCAAGTGTCCGACGTTTTAACCGCGACAAACAAATCGGGCATAAAGGATTTTTATGGACATAAGAAATTATGATTGCTCCGCAAGTCGGACAAACACGGCGGCCGCTGTTTCTTTTTATGGAAATTTCCGGAGTAATTCTTAAGAAAAAAATTGTTATATTTTTTTTGCCGAATTCTTTTTCCAAAATTCCTATCAATCCCGAATTTCTTGAATCGCCAAAAGCTTCAAACATAGTCCTCGGAGATCCGGAAAAAATCACTCCCCAGCCGGTCCGCGATAAACGGACGGACTCTTCCCTGGTAATTTTTAAAATCCAGCTTGGCGTGCAAAGTTTTCCGGTATCAAAATTTTTCCTTTCACGCCGGATAATCTTATTTTTTTTATTAGCCGGATCATGGACTATGCGTTCCAGATATTTTCCGGTGTCAAAATGAATAAGCCCTAATTTATCGGCGAGCAAATTAGCCTGCGTTCCTTTTCCCGAACCAGGCAAACCATAAATGATAATCGCTTTATTCATACCCCGTAGTAGAACTTCGGTTTAATTCTAATTAAAATAACTTTTCGCTTCTTATATGATTTTATTCCCAATAGTGAAATTGAGATTTCCGGCAATCATTTATCCGCCAGCTGGCGGATCGCCGAAGTTTCACTACGGGGCATACGAAAATTATTATAGCACAAATAAAAAGCTCTTGCTTAAAAACCCTCGTATTCCCTCATAACCAGCTGGGATTCTATCTGCCTCATCGTTTCAATGGCCACGGAAACCACGATAAGCAAAGCCGTGCCGCCAAGAGATAAAAACTGTATTCCCGTGAATGCCTGGGTAATATTCGGCAGAATAGCGACAACTCCCAAAAAAAGCGCCCCAAAAACAGTTGTGCGGTTGGTTATCCTGGCCAAAAAATCCCCCGTTGACTGACCGGGCCTTATTCCCGGAATAAATCCGCCGCTGCGCTGCAAATTCTTGGAAATTTCCTGAGGATCAAAAGTGACCGCCGTATAAAAATAAGTGAACAAAACAACCAGAAGAAAATAAAGCGCGCTGTAAATAAGCTGATTGGACATTACCCTATTGACCAGTTCGGAAACACGAAGAGAAAAATCCTGGGAAAATAACGCGAATATCTGCGCGAAAAATTGCGGGAACATAAGCAGAGAAATGGCAAAAATAATCGGAATAACTCCCGCTTGGTTAACCTTCAACGGCAAATACGTTGAAACCCCTCCAAATACGCGGTTTCCACGAACCCGTTTCGCGTAAGAAACCGGAACTTTTCTTTCACCTTCATTAATAAAAACAACTCCCGCTATAACAGCAACGCAAACGGCCGCAAATATAAAATAAGTCGGTAAAAGAGCGGGGTCATAACTGACAAACATTTTCTGTATAGTAGCGGGAATCCGACTTACAATACCGGCAAAAATCAGCAAAGAAACCCCGTTTCCTATTTTTTGCTCGCTTATCAGCTCGCCGAGCCAGATCAGAAAAACAGAACCGGCGGTTATCAAAACGATATTCCTGAAAGAATCAAAGGGCGACATTGACAGAATAATTTTTTGGGCAATCAGAAGATTCAAAAACGCATACCCCTGCAAAGCCGCCAAAGGAACAGTAAGATAACGGGAATATCTGTTAAATTTTGCCTTGCCCGCTTCGCCCTGCTCATAATACATTTCCTTAAATGTCGGAAAAATCATGGTCAAAAGCTGCATAATGATTGTTGCCGTGATATACGGTCCGACACCAAGCATCACAATAGAAAAATTGGACAAGGCGCCGCCGGAAAATATATTCAAAAAACCGAACAACTGATTGGAAGCCAGAAAAGACCCCAATCTTGAAATATCTATTCCCGGAATAGGAATAGCGGAAAACATCCTGAACACTGTTAATAATCCCAAAACTATCAAGATTTTTCTTCTCAATTCTGGAATTTCAAAAATTTGAAAAAATTTATTCATAGATTGCTATTCTATTTTTCCCCCGGCTTTTTCTATTTTTTCCCTTGCTGATTTGGAAACCGGAATGCCTTGGACAGTAATGGCTTTTTTCAATTCTCCATTTCCAAGAATTTTTACCTTGCCGAGATTTTTTTTGGAAAAAACAGTTTCTTTTGATTTTTCCAAATCGCCAACATTTATAATACCCGGCTTTTCGTGTATGCTTTTATTCTTATATCCTCTTAATTTCGGCAATCTGATCAAAAGATCGCGTTTTGCCAAACGGATTCTGTGTCCGGAACGGGATTTCTGTCCCTTAGTTCCTCTTCCGGAAGTTGTTCCGCGTTTTCCTCCGCGTCCGACCCTCTTTTTTGCCCTATCTTTTTGTCTTGAATCCTTAAAAAATTCCATAATAATTTATGCTTGTTTATTAGTTTTGGTTTTAACCGGCCTTAATTGCTTTAATGCTTTTATCGTCGCAAGCGCGTTTGTAAGCTTATTCGGCGTTCTTCCCAGGCATTTTGCGGTTACATCTTTTACTCCGGCTAAAGACAAAACAACCCGGACCGCGCCACCGGCTTTAAGTCCGTGCCCGGCTCCGGCCGGTTTCATAAGAACATCTGCGGCGCTGAATTTCGCACGAACTTCATGCGGTATGGTTCTGCCGTCAAGCGGAATCTTAATTAAATTCCTTTTGGCGTCTCTCCGCGATTTTTCCACCGCCGCCTGCACATCAACTCCTTTTGCGACGCCGACACCGACATTACCCAATCCATCACCGATTACCAAGGTCACGCGAAAACGGAATCTTTTGCCCCCGGCCACAACACGGGTAACCCTTCTGAGATCCAACACCTTTTCTTTAAAAGCGTCTTTTGCTTCCCTTTTAAAATTATTTGATCTTCTATTTTCTTTCATCATAAATTAATTAAAAAATTAAACCTTTTGACCTGGCCCCTTCGGCGATTGCCTTAATCCGACCATGATATTTATAAGAACCTCTGTTAAAAATAACTTTTGATATTCCCGCTTTCTGCGCCTTTTCCGCCAATAATTCCCCAAGCATCCGCGCCTGATCGGTTTTTGTCTTCTTTCCTGATTTTAATTCATGAGTGGAAGCAGATACCAATGTTTTATTATCAGAATCGCTGATCAACTGCGCGTAAGCATATTTATTACTTCTAAAAACCGACAGCCTCGGTTTTTCATTTGTGCCGAAAATATTCGCCCGATTTCTGTTTTGGCGCCTGATTTTTTTTAAATTTTTTAAATATATTCCCCTCATTTTTTTATATTTTTTTAATTAAGCGGCAGCAGCCGTTCCTGTCGCGCCCGCGGCCCTTTTACCCTCCTTCCGGGCTACTACCTCGCCCCTATACCTGATTCCTTTTCCTAAATACGGCTCCGGTTTTTTAATTGCCCGTATCTGAGCCGCCACTTGCCCCACAAGATGCTTGTTAAAACCCGAAATTTTTATAAAACTTTTTTCTATTGCTATTTTTATTCCTTCCGGAATAATAAATTTTACGGGATGCGAAAATCCCACATTCAATACCAATGCGCCGCCGTCCAATGCCGCCTTGAAACCGACGCCTTGAATTTCCAATTCTTTTATAAAACCGGAACTGACCCCGCTTACGGCATTCTGCGCAAGAGAACGCATTGTTCCCCAATTTGCTTTTGCCTGTTTATCATTGCCGGCTATACTGACAACTAAATATCCGTCTTTAAATTCAACTTTTGTGTGCGGCAAAATAGGCAGACTCAAAGAACCTTCCTTGCCCTTAACTTGAAGAGCGCCATCGCCCACTTTTACTTCAACATCCTTTGGGACCATTATCGGTTTTTTTCCTATTTTACTCATATATTTTTATATTTTATTCTGCGCCCGCATTACCAAATTTCAAATAATAATTGGCCCCCTAATTTTAATTTCTTCGCTTTTTTGCCGTCCATAATGCCCTTTGAAGTTGAAATTATCAATAATCCGTAACCTTGGCGAACCGGCTTGATTTCTTTATATCCGGAATAAATTTCGCGCGATGGCTTGCTGAGAAGCCGCACTCCCTGGATAGCGCCATTTCCGTCCTGATCATATTTTAATTTTATTTCCAATATTCTTTTTGGCATTCTTCCTTTTTTCTCAACGCCCTGGATGAATTTGTGTTCGGCTAATAATTCTGCGACAACAAGATCCATATTATTATAAGGAATTTTTATGCTTTCTTTCTCCACCGCCTGCGCATTTTTAATTTTTGCAAGTAAGTTAAAATACATATTTTTTTATTTATAGTGAGCTTGTCAAACTACCATGATGTTTTTTTAATTCCCGGAAGCTGGCCTTGACCTGCCAATTCCCTAAAACAAATCCTGCAAATTCCAAAATCTTTTATATAACCTCTTTTTCTGCCGCAACGGAAACAGCGCCTGACTATTCTGGTTGAAAATTTTGGTTTTTTTAACGCCCTCGCTATTACCGATGTTTTAGCCATAATTTTTTTAAATAAATTGTTAATTTAATAATTTTATCTTTGAAACGGCACCCCTAACGACTTGTATAATCCAATCGCCTTTTCGCGATCGCATTCCCGCGGGACAATCGTAATCTCCAATCCAAAATTTGCTTTCGCTATTTCGGTATTAACCTCGGGAAAGACAACGTATTCTTTTATCCCGATGGTTAAATTTCCGCCAACATCAACCGCTTCCCGCTTAATCCCGCGAAAATCGCGCACCCGGGGTAAAACAACATTAACTAATTTCTGAAAAAAATCACGCATTCTCTTTTTTCTCAGCGTTACCTTCAAACCGATCACTGTACCGGCGCGCAATTTAAATCCGGCAATTGACTGTTTTGCCGGCCGTGTCTGCGGCTTTTGTCCGGTTATCGCGCTTAATTCTTCAATAATGGATGGCAGAACTTTATCGGAAAAACTGGGTAAAGAAGATGCTCTTCCCAATCCGACATTGACAACTATTTTTTCCAATTTTTTGTAATCTTGGCTCATATATTGCTTTTACATTTTTTACAATAACGGAATTTATTGCCATCCTCAACTCTATATCCGATTCGCGCAGGCATGGAACATGATCCGCAAATAATCATCACATTTGAAACATCCATAAAACGCGGCAATGAAATAATCTCTCCTTTTTCTCCTTGTTTTTTAGGCCTGCGGTGCTTTTTCATCAGATTAATCCCCTCAATGAGGATTTTGCCCGCTACCGGGTCAACCCTCAAAACCTTTCCCTGTTTTCCCTTATCTTTGCCGGCCATTATTTTAACTATATCGCCTTTTTTTATTTTCATAATCAATAAATAAATTATTTGTAGATTCGCATTAATTTGTAGTTTCGCATCGGTTATACAACTTCTTCCGCCATTCCAAAAATCGTATCAAATCCTTTTTCTTTTATTTCCCTCGGAATAGGGCCGAAAATACGCGTCCCTTTCGGTTCTCTTTTTTCATCAATTAAAACCACCGCATTTTCATCAAAACGCACATAGGAACCGTCCTTCCGGCGGAGCGCTCTCCTCTGGCGCACTATTACCGCCTTAACAATATCTTTCTTTTTAATAGCCTTTCTAGGTTCCGCAACCTGCACGGACGTTACCACAATCTCTCCGATTTGCGCATATCTCTTCCGGCTGCCGCCAAGAACGCGGAAACAACGCACTATTTTAGCGCCGCTATTATCCGCAACTTTTAATATGGAACGTTCCTGAATCATAATTTATTAATTAAGCTTTGCCTATTACTCTCCACCTTTTTTCTTTACTTATCGGCCTTGTTTCCTGAATTATTACATTATCTCCAGTATGATATTCTCCATTTTCATCATGCGCCTTCATGCGTTTTGTAACCCTGAAATATTTCTTATATTTTGAATGCTTTTTTTCATATGAAACGGCGACAACCACCGTCTTTTTCATTTTATCGGAAACAACAACTCCCGTGAGCTTGCGCCCCCCTTTCTTTTGCGCGTTTTCCGCGGCTTCTTCCTTTTTAATTTTTTTGCCGAATATTTCCAACATATTTTTTATTTAATTAGTCCCTGATTTTTCTTTAATCAATGTTTTCGAAATCGCAATCCGCTGCCTTACTTTTCTTATTTCCCTGACATTCTTAACCTTTCCGGCCGCAAGATCCATTTTTAATTGCCATAAATAATCCTTGTCGGTTTTCATATCATTCAAAAGATCAATATCATTTTTTCCGCGTAAATTCTGCAAATCTGTTTTTTTCATGGTGTTTTTTGAAAATTTTATTTTGAAACAATTCTTGTTATCAATGGCAATTTATGCCCCGCCAATCTCAAAGCCTTTCTGGCTATATCTTCCGGAACGCCATCCATTTCAAAAAGAATTCTTCCCGGATAAACAGGAACGACGAATTCTTTCACATCGCCTTTTCCACCGCCCATTGTGGCTTCCGCCGCATGCTGAGTAATCGGCTTATCTGGAAAAACCCGTATCCATACTTTTCCTTCCCGCTGGATAAAATTACTGATGGCCCGACGGGCGGCTTCAAGCTGTTTTCCTTTTACCCAAGCGCTGCTTTCCGATTTAAGCCCAAAACTGCCGTAAGAAAGGCGCGTTCCTCTTGTGTCAAATTTGCGCTTGAGCGAGCGCCCCTTGAACCATTTTCTATGTTTTACTTTTTTAGGAGTGAACATAATATTTTTAATTTAAAATGCAAATATCAAAATGCAAAATTTTAGTATCCCTGCGGGATTTATTTTAAAAAATATTAATTTTGAATTTTTAATTGTCATTTTGATTTTTGATTTTTAAATTTTGAATTTTTCTATATTTCTCCTTTATAAAACCAAACCTTTATGCCGATAGTGCCATAAGTTGTAAACGCGGTGATTTCGCCATAATCAATATTCGCCCGGAGAGTCGTAAGCGGAAGCTTCCCCTTTGAAAGCCATTCGGTTCTGGCGATTTCCGCCCCATTTAACCTCCCAGCCAACTGAACCTTTGCCCCCTGCACTTCGCGGTTCTGCATGGCAAGGTCCAGATATTTTTTCATAGTTCTCCGGGTAGGAAGACGCCTTTCCAGATCCCATGCAATTTGCTGTCCGACAACCCTGGCAGAAATATCTCCCCTCTTCACCTCTTCAACATTAACGCTAATGGCCGACCTAACATAATCAGCATCCCTATATTTTTTTGATACCCTCAAAAGAGCATTCTGCAGCGCAGTCGTTAATTCTTCTATGCCCTTCCCTCCTCTGCCAATCACAATACCCGGCTTAGCCACTTTTATAAGAACTCTGCAATTCTGATTTTTCCGTTCAATGTCAATTTTATCGATGCCGGCGCTATTCAATCTTTCCTTAACAACATCCCGTATAACGCAATCTTCCTCTAAAAGACGGGGTGTTTTTTTATTGACAAACCACCGCGATGACCAATCAACGTTAATACCCAACCTATATGAATCCGGACGAATTTTATGTGCCATATATATTAGTTATAAGTTACAAGTTTTAAGTTTTAAACGCTTTTTCTCCTGAATATTTTTTTAAAAAATCCGACTTTTTCTTTTGGTTTTTGGACTTCCTTTTTCATTTCTTCCTTTTTCTCCGTTTTTAATTTTGCCGGTTTTGATTTTTCCTTTGATTTTTTTATCTTTTTTGAAACATTGATATTAAAACGCGGAACAGCGGCAACCGCCCCTTCCTCAAGAATAATGGTGACATGACTGGTTCTTTTTAATAACGGGGTCGCCCGGCCCATTGACCTGGGCAAAAAACGCTTCATTACCGGACCCTGATCGACAAAAATGCTTTTCACAACTAATTTATCGGCATCTAATTTTTCATTGTTTTTTGCATTGGCAACCGCCGATCTCAAAAGTTTTAAAAGCGGACCGCTTGAACGCTGCGGCCTGAACATCAATTGCGCCTCGGCTTCATTTACCCGCAAACCCCTGATGCCATCGGCAATAAGCCGCACCTTTCTTGGCGCTATATGCAGATGATTCAATTTTGCGGTTGTTTGTTTCATAATTTTTATTATTTTTTCTCGGCCGGTTTTGCCGCGGGCGCCGCGCCTGCCGCAGGAGCCGCTCCGCCTTCTATTTCTCGCTGCATCTTTCCGCCATGACGGATAAATTTCCTAGACAAGGAAAATTCTCCAAGACGATGCCCAACCATTTCTTCTTTTATAGTAACTTCAATAAAATCTTTCCCATTATGCACACCAAAAGTAAATCCAACCATTTCAGGTGGAATTTGACAGGCACGAGCCCATGTTTTGATCATTGGTGTAGACATAGGAGTCTTACAAGCAATCTTTTTCATAAGCCGTTCATCTATATATGGGCCTTTTTTGAGTGATCGTGTCATTGAGTAATTAAAATAGCTCCCAAAGAGCTAGTCCACCTATACTATCAGATTTGATATATATGTCAAACGCTTAAATCCCCTTTCCCAACAAAACCATATTTTACCCATAAAATGTGCTAAACTCGGTTTAGCACATTTTATTGAATTACTGTATAATAAAGGGTATGCGAAAACCAATTTATGTCTACGAACACTATCATGTGTTTAACCGTGGTGTATTAAAACAAGATATATTTCGAGATACCAATGATCAAATGCGTTTCTTGTTCTTATTACTACATATGCAATCCCCTTTTTCATTCAGGAACATCTCTCGTTCAGTTAAAGACTTTGCTCGACACTCAGTGATAGA
>JBBUBH010000054.1:0-5508 GCA_038078395.1 Patescibacteria group bacterium | reverse complement strand
ATTGTTCCGACAATAACCCACGAACTTAAGGCGATTGCCGCTCCGATGACGGAGTCGGTCATCATTTTCCTCCCCATTTTTACTTGTTCTTCGGATTCTCTTGCCGTCATCATAATAATGGCGCCTCCGGCAAAAAATAGGGCGGCAAGAACAATACACAGTTCAATTACAAAAGTGATGGCATTTTTTACCAGCATCAGAAAATCGCAAATGGTGCAGTCGGGGCCGTTACAGACAATGAATCTGCTTTGGGCGAAAGAAAAATTGGGCAATAATAAAAATGCTATTAAAATAATTAAACCGGGAATTAATAATTTATAAATATATTTCATTTTAATGATTAATATTGAATTGTATTTTTACTAGTCGCTAGCGGCTAATCGCTAGGAACTATTTTTTTGTTGTCATTAACTCCGTAACTTCCCGTTCGGCCTGAAGCAGGGCGTCTCGCTGATTTAATTGTTTGCCGACAACGGCTTCTATCATTTGCGAGAAGATGGCGGAGTTTTGTTTTTCATCTACTTGCGGCCAAGAACGGGCGGAAAGCGCTTGTTTTGCGAAAATTCCGAGAGTCGGATGATTGATATATTTTTGGATCAATGATCTCGTCGCCGGCGGCCGGTTGGAGGTTAGAAGATATTTTTCCGCAGCATTGTCGTTTGCGGTGAGATAAAGAATCAGATCCCACGCCCAGTCAGAATTTTTGCTGTTATTAGTCACTGCCAATCCCCAATAATCCGGGTAGTTCACTGACTTATCGCTGCCTGTTGGCTGGGGCATTTCTGTGGCTTTGAAATTCAAGAACGGATTTTTTGATTTTATTTTGCCGGCACTGGAAGAATAATTGAAAATCATTGCCGTGTTTCCATTGGCAAAATTATCCAGCGAATTAGCCATTTTTTCATTCCAGGTGTAATAAATGTCTTCCGGGTCGCTGAATTTGGCGTAGAAAGACAGCGCATCCATTCCCGGATATTTTCCTTCCACGCTTTGGGAAAATGACGCCTGGGAAAAATCCTCATTTGTCATTTTTGCTCCTGATTGGAGCATTAACAACATTAAAAGTTCAGATGCTTTATCAATATTATTTTCAGATCCGCCGATTGCCGCGGCTTCTTTCAGGAAATTTCCTGATAAATCTTTTTCATTGAGTTTTGGAATCAAGTTCTGGAAGTCCAACCAGTCCTTCGGCGGCAAAGCTATTCCTTTTTTGTCAAAAGTGTCGCGGTTATAAAAAAGCGCCAGAGTGTCTATATATAATGGAAGCGCGTAAATTTTATCAATTGGCGAAAAATCTTGTCCGACGACTTCGGGAAACATTTCTTGGAAGGATTTTTGCGTCAGCTGGGTTTCGTTTAAAGGAATGATTTTATCGTAATGTTTTACGAGCCAGGAATTATTGAACATTATGATATCCGGTCCGCTTTTTGCCGCTAAGGCGTTTATAACGGTTTGTTCGTAAGTTTCCGGATCAAGTTCTGTGTATTTCACCCGCACATTCGTTCTGAGAGTTTCGTAATTGTTAAGATTTTCGTTGAATAATTCCCGGTCATCAGTTCCCCAGATTGTCAGGGAAACTTCGGGCGCTGTTTGCGTGAGGGTCCGGGCGCCCGGAAGGATTCCGGTAAAAACGCCTATGGCCAATAAAACTACAAAAACCACCGAGCCGATTATGATGAGTTGGGAACGGGTTAATTGCATATTTATATTATACAATGTATTGCGTAAATTTTAAATTTAGATTCCATGTTTAATTTGAGATAAAAAAAGTTTTTAATTTAAAAGTTAAAAATCAAAATGTAAAATTCAGGTATTTCGCCTTTGGTGAAAACAAATTAAAAAAATTTTGACATTTTAATCTGTCATTTTGAATTTTGATATTTGCATTTTGCATTTATAAACAGACCACGCCGACAACTTTATCGCCAGAATTGAGATTCATTATATGAACGCCTTGAGTCGCGCGTCCGGCCATTCGGATGCTTTCCAGCTTAGTTCTTATCATTTGTCCTTTTACGGAAAGCGCTAAAATTTCTTCTTCATTTGTGATGATTTTTGAAGCGACAACCGGACCGGTTTTTGAAGTTATTTTTGCCGTTTTTATTCCCGAACCGCCGCGGCCCTGAGTTTTATACTGGGAGAGTTTTGTCTGCTTACCGAAGCCGTTGGTAGTTATGGTCAAAAGCCGGCTTTCTTTATTTTCTTTGGAAATTATCCCGAGCCCAATAAGGGAGTCCCCTTTTTTAATGCGGATTCCGCGGACGCCGGAAGTGGCGCGTCCCATTGGCCGGAGCTGCGATTCTTTGAACCGGATTGCCTGGCCTAGGGCGGTGGAAAGAATTACTTCATCGCTTCCAGAGGACATCAGCACTTCATCTAATTGGTCATTCTTTTTCAGTTTAATGGCGATGATTCCGCTTCTTCTGACATTGGTAAAATCTCCCAGCGGAGTTTTCTTGATTACGCCATTTTTGGTTGCCATTACGAGGAATCCGTCTGCGCCTTTTTTGGCGTCAGCATAGGTGATGATAGCGTTAACTTTTTCATCAGTCGGTATTTCCAGGAAATTATGGATAGCTTTTCCTTTTGCGGTCCGGCTGGCCTCCGGAATTTCATAAACTTTTGTCTGAAAAACTCTGCCTTTTTCAGTGAAGAATAGGATATTGTCATGCGTGTTCGCGCTGATGAAATGCGTCAGGAAATCTTCTTCTCCGACTTCG
Source organism: Patescibacteria group bacterium (assembly GCA_038078395.1). Classification (GTDB taxonomy): domain Bacteria; phylum Patescibacteriota; class Minisyncoccia; order UBA6257; family 02-FULL-45-10c; genus JBBUBH01. The sequence goes on along the minus strand of JBBUBH010000054.1, from coordinate 2,788 downwards.
GAACCAATGAGCCCTTTTCCGCCGCGTTTCTGCACTTTGAAACTGGAAGGAATGACGCGCTTGATGTATCCGCTTTGGGACATCGTGATGATTGTTTCTTCTTTTGGAATCAGATCTTCTTCTTTGAATTCTTTCAGGCCTGAGGCGATTACTTTTGTTTTTCTGGCATCGCCGTATTTATCTCTTATTTCTTTGAATTCATTTTTGACGACATTCAGGATTTTTGCCGGGCTTTTCAGGAGGATTTGCAGTTCGGCGATTGTTTTTTTCAGTTCTTTGAGTTCGTCTTCTATTTTTTGCCGTTCCAGCGCCGCCAAAGTTTGCAGGCGCATTTCCAGAATAGCGGTTGCCTGAATATCGCTGAATTTAAATTTTTTGACTAAATTATTATGGGCGTCGTCTTTATCTTTTGATTTTTTAATAGTGGAAATTACCGCGTCAATATTATCAAGCGCTTTATGCAGCCCTATTAAAATATGGGCGCGTTCCTCGGCTTTTTTAAGGTCAAATTCCGCCCGGCGCCTGACAATTTCTTTGCGGTGCTCGATATGAGCCAGAATAATGTCTTTTAGAGACATTGTTTCCGGCTGGAGTCCGTTTTTGGTAAGGGCAATCATATTAAGATGAAAGTCCTTTTGAAGATCGGTGAATTTAAACAGTTGATTGAGAATTTTTTGCGGCGGAACGTCGTTTTTCAGCTCTATCACTATTCTCAGACCCTCTCTGTCTGATTCGTCGCGGACATCGCGGATGCCTTGTATTCTTTTTTCAGTAACAAGTTCGGCGATTTTAATGATTAATTCTGATTTATTTACCTGATATGGAATTTCAGTTATTAGAATGTCATATTGGCCGCTTTTTCTTTCCGTCACTTCGGTAACGGCTCTGGTGGTTATCGGGCCTCTGCCGGTGGAATAAGCCTCAATAATGGCTTTTTTATCATAAATAATTCCGCCGGTCGGAAAATCCGGTCCCTGCACTATTTCCATCAGGTCGTTCGCCGATGCTTTCGGATTATCAATAAGATGAATTGAGGCATCAATGATTTCAGTCAGATTATTCGGCGGGATATTAGTTGCCATGCCGACGGCAATGCCGACGGTGCCGTTGATTAAAAGATTGGGAAGTTTTGACGGCAGGACTTTCGGTTCCAATAATCTGCCGTCGTAATTCTGGTCCCAATTGATTGTTTCTTTTTCAATATCAATAAGAAGTTCTTCTGAAAGTTTTGAAAGTTTCGCTTCGGTGTAGCGGTAAGCGGCGGCAGCATCCCCGTCGATTGAACCGAAATTTCCTTGGCCATGGACCAGCGGATAACGAAGGGAAAAATCTTGCGCCATGCGGACCATTGCTTCATAAACTGAAGAATCGCCGTGCGGGTGGTATTTGCCGAGGACTTCTCCGACGATATTTGCCGATTTTTTGAATTTAGCCGAGGCAGTAAGTCCGCTGTCCCACATCGCCCAGAGTATCCTGCGCTGGACCGGCTTCAAACCATCCCGGACATCGGGAAGGGCGCGGGCAACAATGACCGACATTGCGTATTGCAGATAAGAATCCCGGAGTTCCTCGGTTAATTCTTGTTTTTCCGCTTTTTTGGCGATATTAAGTTGTTTTGGTTCTTCCTTTTCTTTTTTCATTTTTAAGTTTATGGCAATGTTCTGGGCGCAATTTTTTCCATGTCTTTTTTAATCAGGAGATCGCTATTGGTTTTATTGATTATTATTGAATTGGTTTTACCTGCGATTGATTGGACTGCGCTTATCATTTTGCTTAATTTTAACCCAGTTTCTTTTGAAATAATATCAGTTCCATTTTTGACGACGGCAAGAAAATTATCCGCGCCGGTTTCTTGGTCGCTTATTTCAGTCGTTTGGATTGTTTTAATTGTCGCATTAAAATAAAAACCCCAGAATACGGTCACAATCAGCATTGAAGCGGATGTCAGGATTATCAGCCATTGCTTTTTGATGGATTCATTTTCTTTTTGCAGATTGGTGAAAAAATTTTCTATTTTATTTAACATAGTAACCGATACGAAACTACAAATTATTATCCAAATCTACAAATAAATTTTTCGTAGATTCGGATGCTGTTCGTAGTTTTGCATCGCGTTTAAATTTTTAATGCAATGAATTTCATTGTTTTTTGTTCGGCCAGTTCCTTCTTTTTTATGGTTAGTTTTTCCATTATTTCCGGTTTTTGCCCGATTTCATCTGAAAGCGCTTTACAATCGGAAGCTGTTCTTTTCAGTCCGGGAGTTTTTAAGAAAGACGCAATGACTATTTTCGGTTTGATCTGTTTCAGGAGTTTGGCGGCGTTTTCCGGATTTATAAACGGTTTTCCTCCGGCTGGCAGGAAAATAATGTCCGTATCGGTGAATATTTCAAAAGCGCCGGCATCCAGTTCTTCGCTGATATGGCCGAAAAATCCGAGGGTGATATCTTCCGCGGTAACTTTGTAAATTGTTTTTATGAATTTATCGGATGATTCGTTTGAAAGCGGAAATCCCTGGATTGTTATTCCTTTGATTTCATATTCTCCGGCGCCGCAGATGATTTCTCCTTCCTCGCTTTTTTGAGGGGCCAGCGGCCAAGGGATCAGAGTTTTAAGTTCAAAATCAAATTTTCCGCGGGGCGGAGTAAGCCCGATTTTTGATTCAAAAACATCCGTCAATAAAGTAAGGCCGCCCGTCTGGATTTTGAAACAGCCTTCTCCGTACCAATTGATTATCATCCTATAAATTATAAGGTTTTTTCATTTTTTCCGCAATAGATTTTGGGTATAA
>JBBUBH010000053.1:0-3071 GCA_038078395.1 Patescibacteria group bacterium | reverse complement strand
TCCGGATTAATAGTGACGAGCGCATCAATAATTTCTTTTGCAGTGCGGGTTTCGTGTTGTAGAAAGTCAAAGATTCTTTTTATTTTATTTCCCCGTGTATGATACATTGTTCTATATTTTGTATTACTATTCAACGGCCGTCAAGTAGTAATACAAATGCGTTGAAAACAACGATGAAAGGAGTCTAGCGACATAGAAGGTTTACAAAAGGTTTTTGGCGTTGTGGATAACTCATTTGCATTTTTGCGGGGGGGGGCATTATTAGGGTATAAAAAGGTCGATAAAAGCGAAGTTTCAAAGACTTAATATATCAATAAAATTAAATTATTTAAGATGATTAAGATTATTAACCATATCCTTATTGGCCTTACAATTGTATTTATATCCATAGACCTTTTTGTAATAATTCGTTCAGTGCTCGCAGAAGAATCGATTCCAACCTTTTTTGTTCGATCTACTTTTTGGCTTGCTATAATTTGGTTTATTTTTGAAGTTCTAAAAAAATTTTTTGAAAAGAAAAAAGATAAAATAAGTTAATACTAAACAACTTCTTAATTTGATAAGAAAATCCATCCACAAAGGCGGATTTTTAAATCTTGCAATTTTATAATATCTTGTTATACTAGATTAAAATTAATAGATATGGAACTTCAAGTTCAAAAGCGCGAAATATTAGGCAGGAAAGTTGGGGCGTCCAGAAAAGCGGGCGTTATTCCGGCTGAAATTTACGGGAAAGGATTGGAAAATATCCATATCGGTGTTTCAGCTAAAGAATTTAAGAAAGTTTTTAAAGAAGCCGGTGAAACGACTATTATTAATTTGGTTTTAGACGGAAAAACTTACCCGGTCCTTATTCAGGATATAAAATATCATCCGATTAAAGATGGAATTGAACAAGTTGATTTTTACAGGGTGAGGATGGATGAAAAAATAAAAGTGGGCGTTCCGCTTGAATTTTTCGGTGTTGCTCCGGGCGTGAAAGAAAAGAACGGTGTTCTTGTCAAAGCTACCCAGCAGATTGAAATTGAAGCATTGCCGGCGGATATTCCTCATACAATAAAAGTGGATGTTTCCGGACTGGATGATATCGGGAAAAGCATTTATGTTAAGGATCTGAAAGTTTCCGATGGGGTAAAACTGCTTGTCAGTCCTGAGACTGTGGTTGCCACTATTTCCGCTAAAGTTACCGAAGAAGAAGAAAAGGCGATGCAGCAAACTGCCGCCGGAGGAACCGAAGGGGTTAAAGTTGAAACTGAAGAAAAGAAAGCCGAGCGCGCCGCTGAAACGGCCGCGGCGGCTCCCGATAAAGCCGTTGCAGCGGAAACGCCGGAAAAGCCGGCAAAACCTGAAAAGAAATAAGCAATCCCAACCACTTTTTATTGGCACCGAAATCGCCCCACTCCTGCGGTGGGGCGTTTCTACATCTCCTCAGCCGCAGTCCCGCAAAGCGGGACACCAAGCTGCGGCTGAGTCCGAAGTTGCCATACAAAAGTGGATTGGGATTTATTATTATATAATGAATATATGAGGTTAAAACCGAAAGTTTTCCATGAGATCTGTTCTCGCAAGGTCAGGGATACTTTTACCAAGATTCCGCGCCGGATAAATCTTAATAACAGCCGATTATTTAAAATTCCGTTTTCCCCGTTTCTAAAATTTTCTTTAATAGGGGGCTTGTTTTGTTATCTTATTTTCAGTTCGGCGCTTGCTCCCGCCGGCAATGATCAATTATTGCATGCGGCGAATGACGAGGAGCGGGCGGCTCTTGAAAAACAACTGGGCGAACTGGAAGCTCAGATGGAAAATTATCAGTCAACAATTGATAAATATAAGAGTGAAGGAAGGGATTTGCAATCGGAAATCAGTGTTCTTAATGCAAGAATAAATAAATTGAATTTGCAGATAAAATCCATCACTGTCTCGCTGAACAAGATTAATCAGGAAATCGGAACAAATGAAAAACAAATAAAGGGGACTGAAAGCGAAATAGGCCAGAATAAGAATGTTTTGGAGCGCTCTTTGCAGAATATTTATACTAATGAAAATCTGAGTTTGGCAGAAATTCTTCTGCGTAATCCGCGGCTGTCTGATTTTTTTGGCGAAGTCAGCGATTTGATGGCCGTGCAGGACAGTTTAAGGGCGGCTTTTGAGAAATTATCCCAGCTTCATGAAGAATTGATAAGCCAGAAAGAAGCGCTGGCTATAAAGAAAAATGACAATGAACAGTTAAAGGTATATCAGGATGCGCAGCGCGCAAGCATTAATTCTGTTAAAAGCGAAAAAGCGGATATTTTGAATATTACAAAGGGCAATGAAGCTAAATACCAAGCGCTTCTTAAAGAGACTCAGAAAACCGCGGCGCAGATAAGGAGCAGGATCTTTGAACTTCTGGGCGGCGGCGAACTTACTTTTGAAGATGCTTATAAATTTGCCAAGTTCGCCGAGCAGGCGACCGGCATCCGTGCGGCTTTGGTTTTAGCGGTGTTGGATAGGGAATCAGCCCTGGGGCAGAATGTCGGACGCTGCACCTATCAGAAATCCATGCATCCGACGCGCGATATTCCGATATTCCTTTCTTTGCTTTCTGAATTGAATATTTCTCCGGATTCAGTCACTGTTTCCTGCGCTAATCGCGATGGAATGTATGGCGGAGCAATGGGTCCGGCGCAATTCATTCCATCCACTTGGAATTTGTATAAAGGCAAGATAGCGGAAATTACCGGTTCCAATCCGCCATCGCCATGGAGGAATAGCGATGCTTTTACTGCAACTTCTCTTTATCTGAAAGATTCAATCAGGGGCTGTGTTTCCGTATACAGCAAAAAGCTGGATCAGGAACGCTGTGCCGCGGCCAAGTATTATGCGGGCGGGCGATGGAGGACTTATTTATGGACTTATGGCGACAGAGTAGTCACGCAGGCGGAAAAATTCCAGAAAGATATAGATATTCTTAATTCTTAACTTCTATTCTCTAATTCGCGCGAATAAGCGAATAACGCATAACCTCAGACACATCCTGAAATAAATAATCCGGAATATTTTTTCATCCATCGCCTCCATTATATAACCGG
>JBBUBH010000052.1:0-2396 GCA_038078395.1 Patescibacteria group bacterium | reverse complement strand
ACCAGTGAAAGGCTGAGGCCGGAATCGATTTTTGATTTGCATCCGAAAAATATCCTTGATCGCTGGGTTTTAGCCAAATTAAACACTGTTATTTTGGAAGCGACGGAGCGCTTGGATAAATATGATATTGGCGGTGCCGCAAAAACGATTGAAATTTTTGTCGATGACTTGTCCCGCTGGTATATCAGGCGGTCCCGTTCAAGATTCCAGAGGCCTGATGAATCGACTGCCGGAAAAAATGATTTTGAGGAAGCTTCAAAAATTTTTTATTGCTGCCTGATGGAATTAAGCAAGTTGATTGCCCCGTTTACGCCGTTTTTTGCCGACGCTTTATATTTGTCGCTTGCCAAGAACCGGAAATTATCGGTTCATCTTGAAGATTGGCCGAAAGCCGATGGAAAGAATGTTGATTACACGCTTTTGGAAAAGATGGAAGAAGTTCGCCGGCTTTCCAGTTTGGCGCTGGCGGTCCGCGCCGAAAAAGGCATTAAAGTGAGGCAGCCGCTTGCCGCCCTTGAAATAAAAAGTAAAAAATTGGATGCAGGCGATAAGGAATTTTTGGAAATTCTAAAAGATGAAGTGAATGTGAAAGAAATAAAGTGGAATATGGAATTAGATAATGAGGTGGTTTTTGATACGGAAATAACGCCGGAACTCCACGAAGAAGGCGTGATGCGCGGAGTTGTCCGTTTGGTGCAGGGTCTTCGCCACGATGCTAATTACATACCCAAAGACAGAATTTCTCTTTTTATAGAAGCGCCGGAAAATCTGCGCGTTGTTTTGGAAAGGAATTCTGAGTTGTTGAAAAAAGAAGTGGGCGCCAAGATTTTAGAACTGAAAAAATCAGATAAATTTGACGCAGAGTTGAATGTTAAAATAGACGAAGATTTGATTTGGATCGGAGTGAGAAAATTATAAATAATGTTATGGATTTATAAAATACAATAAAAAGACCCGCTATTGCGAGTCTGCGATGGAAATTAGGTTATTTTTTTCTAAAAGCAGTTGCGGGAAGGTTATGATAATCAGCAAAAAGTTTATAAGAACATTTTGTGCATGAAAGAAGTACAAAGCCCCTTAGGTCTATTGCCTTTAATCGGCCATGGGAGTTGTTATGCCAGCAAATAGGCACTTTAGCTCTTGGTTTTTTAGCCCAACGATTTATACGATCAACCATCTGGCGATTTGTCAGCATCATGATCTCCTTATAGAGTAAAAAAGTTCTACAATGAAGTTAACAAATCCGCACTGTATAGTCAATAGAATTTAGATATGTTATAGCAATAATCCCAACTTCTTTTTTACTTCTTTTATTTTTTCTGAAGCGATTTTCTCAGCTTTTTTACTTCCAGAATTTAAAATAGCTTTTAGCTTCGAGCTGTTAGTTTTTAGTGAGCGGAAAGGTTTGAGTTTTTCTGCAACGATCTTAGCGAGATCGGATTTGAATTGTCCATAACCCTTTCCTTTGTATTTATTTTCCAGTTCCGGAATTGTTTTGCCGGACAGAGTTTCATAAATCAAGAGCAGATTGGAAATCCCCGCTTTTTTATCCGGATCATATTTTATTTCCGAGCCGGAATCGGTAACCGCTCTTTTAATTTTCAATTCAATTTCTTCTTTGGAATCGTCTAAAAATAGACATCCTTCTGTAAGGGATTTTGACATTTTCTTTTCCGGATCGCTTAGGCTCATAACCCGCGGAGTTTTAGTCAAAACCGCTTGCGGTTCAATAAATGTTTGGCCGAATTTATTATTGAATTTGCGCGCTAAAGTTCGGGTTAGTTCCAAATGTTGGAGTTGGTCTTCGCCGACCGGGACAAATTTCGCATCATATAAGATAATATCGGCAGCCATTAAAACCGGATAAAAAACTAATCCCATATTAACGCCATCAGGAGCATTTTTTGACTTATCTTTAAATTGAGTCATCCGGGTTAATTCTCCCGGCGGAGTTATAGTGCTTAAAATCCATGCTAGTTCCGTTGATTGCGGAATTTGCGATTGGACGAAAATAGTTGATTTTTTTGGGTTGATTCCTGCCGCAAGATAAGCATTAGCTACATTGAAAATTTCATTGGTTTTTTCTTTTGGATTAAAATCGATGGTTAGCGAATGATAGTCGGCAATAAAAAAGTAGCAATCGTATTTTCCCGAATTTTGCAGCTCAACAAAATTTTTCAGAGCGCCTAAATAATTGCCGAGATGTAATCGGCCAGTCGGCTGGATTCCTGATATGAGTATGGGCTTGTTCATATAAGCACTTTATAGACTTTTGACTAAATCTCTATTATTACCGGCAAAATCATCGGTCTCCTCCTTGTCTTATTATACAGAAGTTGGCCGATTTGGTCTCTAATCAGCGCTTTGACGTAATCCGGATCCGGATGGCGGTGGCG
>JBBUBH010000051.1:0-1283 GCA_038078395.1 Patescibacteria group bacterium | reverse complement strand
GAGGCGTTAAGTATTCCGCTTACTTGAAGATTGGAAGAAATTGTTGAAGATGCGGATGAAATAAATCCTCCTGATAGCGTGGAAAGATTGGCGACCAATAATGTTGACGAGGCGTTCAAAACTCCCGATGTGTGGAAATTCCCTGTGACGGTTGATGAAGCGGTGGAAATAAAACCCGCCAAATTAGATAATCCGCTGGCAGTCAAATTTCCCGAAGTAACAAAATTGCCAGAGAAAATTCCAAAACCGGCTGATAATCCGGCCATTGTGGAAGTTCCGGTGACAGACAGAGTTGAACCGAGAGCTGTTCCCCCGCCGACACTTAAACTGGAAGACGCCCGCAATAATCCCGCCACCTGCAAAGGGGCGGAGATAGTTGACGACGCCGAAGAAATAAATCCATTTCCAATCGTCAGCATTCCGGTTGTGGAAGCGTTGGCTAAACTGGTATTTCCGGCAACGCTCAATGTCCCGGTTGCCGTGATATTCGCGACATTTGTTATGTCGCCGGAAAGATAAGTATTGTGAGCGACAATTCCATTGGCAATAAAATTATGCGTACCTTCTATTGAAAGATCATAGACCTGTTCTGAGGGCAGAATGATGATTTTTTTGATGCGGACGAATTTAATGTTTTTATCAAAATTTAGCCCCCCGACTTCGCTCGGAGAATAATTAACAACTGCAATTCTGTCGCCTTCGTTTAGGAAAACGACTTTAATCCATTTTGCGTCCTGAATTTCTTTTTGATATAATAAATCCGTGATGGGTCCGGTCTGGGACGAGTCCCGACTTGACATTGGGATTTCCGGGGTTCGATTCTCCGCGGATCCATCACCTAAAAAATTATTCACAGGAGCACTTGACAGATTATCTGTATCTGCTATGCTAATAGCAAATGTCAAGTCGGGAGCAATCGTTTCAAATTGAAACCCCAAAGAATCCGTCCAAAAGGCGGATTTTTTGTTTACTGCCAGATCCTCCCATTTATTCAGGACAAAATATGAATGGTTTCCAGTTGTTCTGATAGTTTTGCCGTCTTCTGTTTCAATTTTGTAAATCGGCTTAACGCCCATATCCCACAGTTTTTGGATTTTTGCAGGCACTAATTTGCCTGTTTTTTCGTCCAGAGAAAGAATCTTTTCCCCTCCTTTAACTTCATCAACACGCAAAGTTTCTCCGTTTTCTATAACAAGTTCGGAATCGCCGGTGACACAGTGACCAAGCACGCTTAATTTTTGAGATGGCGATGTGGTTCCAATGCCGACATTCCCGCTCCCATC
>JBBUBH010000050.1:0-9408 GCA_038078395.1 Patescibacteria group bacterium | reverse complement strand
TTTCCACTATGTGTTCCTGACCCAGCAGATCTTCAAAAGTTTTCGGGCGGTATTTGCGGTAAATGGCTAGCATAAGCAACCTCTAAATAAATATTTTTACTAAATTAAAATCTTGATTTTGACCAATATCAAGGCTTGTTGACGAAAATGTATGCATATACTTTGAGGAAACATAACGCAGAGATTGGGCAAAATCATGATTCCCTTCGGGTAAGGAAATTTTATTTAACTTCTTCGTTGCTCCTCCTCGCTGTGGTAAAACCACTAGCTCGTCGTCGCGCCTTGAATTTAGAATAAAATTTCTCTTATTAATTAGTGAAAACATTTGTTTAGAGGTTGCTATTAGTATATAGCGATTAGCAGTTAGCAGCCAGTATTAAAGTTAATTTTTTGTTGATAAATATCATTCTAACGCTCTTAAGAACGTTAGAATGATATTTGAAGTAAAAAAATCCCGCGTTGCAACGCTGCAACGTGGGAGAGTATGTTCGCTCTGTGTCCTATTGCTGATTGAACGCAGAGAAATATTTTCTATGGCACCAGCGGGCTCGCCTGGATTCGAACCAGGATCTACCGATTGACCGGCCCCAGCTTTCCTTGAAATTTCCGGAAACTCACAACGAATTCTCCGGAGTCTCAAGTTATACTGGAACTGATCGGCACTCTCCCGTTGCTTGAGCTACGAGCCCACAAGTGCCACAGTAGAGTTACTAAAAAGTATTATAGCAATATAAAATTAATTTGTCGATATACTCTTATTTTATTGAAAAATTATTACAAATAAGTTAAAATAACTGCATGAAACAGGCGGCGCAGTTTTCAATTTTTATTTTAGCGGGTATGGGCCTGTTTTTATTTTTCAATGTTAAAAATGATTTTAAGATTTCCAATCTTGCGCAACTTGATCTGGAAATCGCTGTCCCGGAAAGGAATATAAAAATACCTAGCGATCTTCCGCCGCAAAAACAACTAGAAAATCCTCCTGAAATTATAAAAGCCGTTTACGCCACCGGCTGGACCGCGGGAAGTGAAAAAGGAATAACTCGCCTGATTGATCTTATAAAAAAGACGGAATTGAACGCGATCGTAATCGATATAAAAGATTATTCGGGAAATTTAAGCTATTATATCGGGCTTGATTTGGCGAAAAAATATAAAGCTGAAGATGAGATAAAGATAGCTAAACCAAATGCAATGATTAAAAAGTTGCACGATGAGGGGATTTACGTGATTGCCAGGCAAACGGTGTTCCAGGATCCGATATTGGCGCTGGCAAGGCCCGATTTGGCGCTTATGAGTTCTTCAACGGGCAAGCAATGGAAAGATCATAAGGGTGTTATGTGGATTGATGCGGCGGCTAAAGATGCATGGGATTATAATATTGCAATCGCCAAAGACGCGCTCGGTCGCGGATTTGACGAAATAAACTTTGATTACATCAGATTTTCATCGGATGGGAATATGAATGACATAAATTATCCTTTTTGGAATGAGAAAACCCCTAAACGTCAGATAATGCGGAGCTTTTTTAAATATTTGCGGGAATCTTTACCTGATACCAGGCTTTCCGCCGATATGTTTGGTTATGTGACGATTCTTCAAGATGATTTGGGAATTGGCCAGCATCTTGATGATGCATTTCCGTATTTTAATGCGATTGCGCCAATGGTTTATCCATCGCATTACAATAAAGGATTTCTTAATCATCAAAATCCGGCTGATTTTCCGTATGAAGTCGTGTTCGCGTCAATTTCTGAAGTAAATTCTCGTTTAAAGCAATACATTGCAAAAGCCGCAAATTCAACATCAACAGTTGATTATATAGTAAAAAATCCACAAATAAGACCGTGGCTGCAAGATTTTGACATGGGAGCGACATACGACGCCGCAAAGGTCAGGGCGCAAATAGACGCCACTTATGCATCTGCCACGGGAACGCCAATCGGTTGGATGCTTTGGGATCCAACAAATGTCTATACCTCGCAAGCTCTTAATTTAGAATAAATTGCATATGCGTTATGAAGTCAAACAGGACAAATTTTCCGGTCCGCTGGAAAAATTGTTAGAACTTATAGAAGCAAAAGAACTGGAAATAACACTGATTAATTTAGCCCAGGTAACGGGGGATTTCTTGGAATATCTTAAAGCGCTGGATGAAAAATCAAAACATCCCAGCGTGCTGGCTGATTTTATTGTTGTTGCTTCAAGATTGCTTCTGATTAAATCAAAAGCAATCTTGCCGTCACTTGCGTTAACTGAAGAAGAGGAAACCGACATAAAAGATCTAGAAATGCGTCTGAAAATATACAGGGAATTTTCTGCCAAGGGCAGCCGTTCTATGGGCGATAAAAATGCCAGCATTTTTTTAAATGATATTTTGCAAAGAAAAATGTGTTCGTATGGTCGTGAACTTTTTGCGAATCTTCCAATTGTTTTTTATCCTTCCCAAAACATAACTGCCAAATCCCTTGAAGAAAATATACTGGATTTGATCAGCGAGCTGAAAGGATTGATTCCCGAAAAACAAACAGTCAGAAAGGTGGTTGTTACTATTGAGCAAAAAATGAAGGAATTATTGGAGCGCTTTAAAGAACAAGCTGAAAGCACTTTTTCAACTATTTCAAAAGATAAGCCCAAAATAGAAATTATCATCCTTTTTCTTGCCATCCTGCATTTATTAAGGGATAAAATCATTATTGCCTCGCAAGAAAATCAGTTTGCGGATATTTTTATCAAAAAATAGGAATTGGCATTATAATCTATATTTATGCCCCGTAGTGAAAATTCAGTGGTTGCCAACGTAAAATAAAATTTCACCATTTGACATAATTAAATAACAACAAAACTACAAATAATTAATTTAAATTCAGGCAACGCAATTTTGCGTAGCTGGATTTCTACTATGGGGTATGGAAGAAATTGACCAGCAAAATAAAAAAATAGCGGCAAAATTGGAAGCGCTTCTTTTTATATTTGGAGAACCGATCAACTTTAAAAAACTTTCTAAGATTTTAGAATTAAAAGAATTGGAAATTAAAAACGGTCTTGAAGAATTAAAAAATGGATTAAGCCAGGAGCACAGGGGATTGGCGCTTATAGAGGACAAAGATAATATTCAATTAGTCACAAAGCCGGAATTTTCCAAATTATTGGAAGATATCACTAAACAGGAATTTACTGAGGCCCTGACTCCGGCCGCCCTGGAAACGCTTTCCATAATCGCTTATGCCGGCCCAATTCCGCGCGCTGATATTGAATATATCCGCGGGGTTAATTCAAGTTTTATTTTACGCACTCTTGTTATGAGGGGGCTGGTAGAGCGGGAAATCAATCCGAAAAGGGCAAATGCGTATGTTTACAGCGCAAGTTTTGATTTATTAAGGCATTTGGGGCTTTCCAAAATTTCCGATTTACCCGATCATGCAAAATATAAAGAGTTGGTCGCTAATCTTTATCAGGAATTGGGGCAAAAAGATCAAAAACAGGCCATTGAAGGATTAAATATTCCGGCAGATGAAAAACCGGCGGAACAAATTTAATTTATGAGGGAAAATCATTTAAAATTTTTATTTGTCGGGATTATGCTGATTTTTGCGGCGGCGGGACAGATGAATAAATCTGACAATAAAAATATTGTAAAAATTAAAACCGAGGCGCCGCAGAAACAGCAAGTTTTATTGGCGCAGTTAAAACCCCGAATTGCCGATATCGGCCGGGCAGAAGTTTTAAATCCGGCAGAAATAATACCAATACCGGTAAGAAATCTGGATATTAAAGACCCGGAATTAAATGTAAAAGCCGCTTTAGTGAAAGATCTGGATAATAATATGAATTTATACGCGCTTAACAGCAATTTGCGCTGGCCGCTGGCTTCTCTTACGAAATTAATGTCGGCAGTCATCGCGATTGAAAACGTTGGGCTTAATAAGGAAGCGAAAATTTCCCAATCAGCTCTTGATTCCGAGGGCGTTGCCGGAAAACTTGAAAAAGGGGAAAAATACGCCGTGGGAGAATTAGCAAAAGTAATGCTGCTTGTTTCAAGCAATGATGCCGCCGCTGCCATTGCCGAATACTATGGAAAAAATGATTTTGTTAAACAAATGCAGTCAAAAGCTTATTTCTTGGGGATGGACCAGACAACTTTCGGAGATTCAACGGGAATTTTTCCTGCAAACAACGGAACCGCCGATGACCTGGAAATATTAATCCGTTATATTTTGGAAAAACATCCGGGAATATTTAAAATAACTGCCCAGGAAAAAGCGGAAATATTTGAAAATTCAAAAGCAATAAAAAAAGAACTTTTAAATATTAATGGTTATGCATCTTCCCGTCCAAATTTTCTTGGGGGAAAAACAGGATTTACCGATGAAGCAAATGGCAATTTGGTAAGCATTTTTGAGTATAAGGGCCATAAAATTCTTCTGATAGTTTTTGGCACCAGTAACAGATTTGAACAAACTGATATATTATTTAATTGGGTTAAAGAAGCATATATTTTTTAAATCTATGGAAGTTTTACAAGCTGCGCGCGTTTTGGGCCTTTCAATAATTTCATTCTTAGTTGCACTAAGCCTTACTCCGGTTGTAGTTAAAATTTTATTCAGATTTCATTTTGCCAAACAGATAAGAAGCAGGGAATCGGCGCCGATTTTTTTTGAATTGCACAAGAAAAAGGAAAATACTCCGACTATGGGCGGGATTGTCATTTGGGCGACAGTTTTGGGCATGGCGCTGGTATTTTTTGCGCTCAGTTATTTTTTTGGCGGAACTTTTGATTATTTGAATTTTGTTGACCGGGCGCAAACCTATCTTCCACTTGCGGCGATAGGCATAGCCGCGCTTTTAGGATTTTTAGATGATCTGGCTGGAGTATTCCGAATCGGTCCAAATGGGGGAGGATTAAAAGTATCGCAAAAATTGGTAGTTTATATGTTATTGGCGCTAATCGGAGGTCTATGGTTTTATTACCGGTTAGATTGGAATGTTTTATATATCCCGTTTTTTGGCAATATGAATATCGGTTGGTGGTATATTCCTATTTTTATGTTTATTATTTCCGCCAGCGCTTTTTCAGCCAATGAAACGGACGGGCTGGATGGTTTGCTCGGGGGAGTCGCGCTTTTCACTTTCGTTGCGTTGACAGTTGTCGCTTTTGCGCTTGGCCGTTATGATCTTGCCACTTTCAGTGGGGTTACCGTCGGCGCTCTTCTCGCGTTTTTATGGTTTAATATTTTTCCGGCGCGATTTTTTATGGGCGATACAGGATCAATGGCGCTTGGTATTACAATTGGCGTAATTGCCATGTTGACTAATACCGCGCTTTTTCTTCCATTTTTTGCGCCGATTTTAGTCATTGAATCGCTTTCAGTGATAATTCAGGTGATAAGCAAGAAACTTTTTGGCAGAAAAATATTTCTTTCTGCGCCGATACACCATCATTTTGAAGCGATTGGATGGCCAGAATCCCAGGTGACTATGAGATTTTGGATTATTTCAGCCGTATTCAGCGCCCTTGGGCTTTCTCTGTATTTTATAAGCAGATTTTTCCAATAGGAAGTTATCAACAGCCAAGCATTTTTGTTAAATTTAAAATTTGCTATTATTAAATTGAGCATAGTGATGAAAGTTGCTATGTGAAAGAGCAGGGCAAATCAAAATCGCCCGCGCTGACAGTTAGATCTCTGTCGTAATAACAAAAGACATAACGCTCTTCCAACAAGCTCCCTTCCCGGGAGCTTTGTTTTACAAAAACTGGTATAATTATAATCGTGATACAATATTTATCTGCTTTAAAAAATAAGGATTTATCCGGTAAAATTTGCCTGCTTCGCCTTGATTTCAATACTGAAGACAGCTGGAGAATGGAAGCGGTTTTGCCAACTATAAAATTTTTAATAAAAAAATGCCGCTCAGTTGTTATTTTGAGCCACAGAGGAAGACCAACAAAAGTTACAAGTTCCAAGTTGAAAGTCCCTGGTCGGGCAGGTAAAAGTTTAAGTTTGAAGCCGCAGGCGGAACAATTATCTCATTTTTTATCAAAAAAAGTTATCTTTATAAAAGATTTTAATTTTGAAGGAACAAAAAGGAAAGTTTTTTCCGCTAAAAAAGGGAGTGTATTTCTATTGGAAAATCTCCGTTTTTTGGAAGGCGAAGAGAAAAATAGCATTGTATTGGCAAAACAATTAGCGTTTTTGGGCGATATTTATGTCAATGATGCTTTTGCGGTTTGCCATCGCGCTAATGCTTCTGTTTCCGCAATTACCAAATTCATCAGAAGTTATGCCGGTTTCAATCTTGAATTAGAAATTAAAAATCTTACAAAGGCGATAAAAAATCCTAAAAAACCGCTGATTGTGGTGCTTGGCGGATTGAAAATTAAGGATAAGCTTATGGTTTATAATAATTTAAAAAATAAAGCGTCGAAATTCTTAATAGGCGGCGCCTTAAATAAAAAACTTTTAAATTTAAAATTAAGAGGGGTGCTGATGCCGGTTGATTTCGAAAAAGAAAAAGGAGAAATCAGAGATATCGGGCCGGAAACCGCGGAAATATATTGCGGAAAAATCAGGAAAGCCGGAACAATAATCTGGAATGGCCCGCTGGGGGATATCAATAAAAACAAATTTCAAAATGGAACAAAGTTTATTGCAAAATGCATAGCCGCTAATGTTGGGGCGTTTAAAATAGCTGGAGGAGGAGAAACTATCATGTTTCTAAAGAAAATAGGACTGGATAAAAAAATTAATTTTATTTCAACCGGCGGGGGAGCTATGCTGGATTTTATAGCCGGCAAGAAATTGCCTGGAATAGAGGCATTAAAATAATATGGAAAAAATAAAGGAAAAAGTGGTGATTTTATATGATGGCGGCGATTGTTCTGATGGTTTTGGCGGCGCATGGACAGCCTGGAAAAAATTCGGCAACGGGGCTAAATATATCGGCGTTTTCCATCAAAGTCCTATTCCGGAAGGGCTGAATAATAAAATTATTTATATGATTGATTTCACCTACCCGGAAGAAATCACCAGAAAACTGATTAAAGATAATATAACTGTTACTTCGATCGACCATCATGTTTCAGTTTTAAAAGCGATTAAATTGACCAAGAATTATTCTTATTCGGAAAATAATTCCGGTTCAGTGCTGGCTTGGAAATATTTTTTTCCAAAAAAACCCATCCCGAAGCTTTTGAAATATATAGAAGATATGGATCTCTGGGTAAACAAACTTCCTTATTCAAAAGAAA
Organism: Patescibacteria group bacterium; assembly: GCA_038078395.1. Classification (GTDB taxonomy): domain Bacteria; phylum Patescibacteriota; class Minisyncoccia; order UBA6257; family 02-FULL-45-10c; genus JBBUBH01. Next base: position 2,159 of record JBBUBH010000050.1, on the reverse strand, counting down.
TTTTCGCCTACCATAATCTTTTTGGATTTGAATTTAAAACATGGAATAAACTGGCGACTGAATTGGAAAATTCCGGAAAATTCAAAAAATGGGCAGAAATAGGAAAAATCTTGCTTCGATACGAAGATAAATTAATAGATTTTTTGATAAAAAATAATACCGAGAAAGCCGTATTTGACGGTTATAAGGTTGCTGTTGTAAATTCACCGCTTTTTCACAGTCAGATATGCAACAGAGTTTTAAATAAGGAAATTAAAGTCGGAATAGCCTGGAGAAAAAAACAAGATAAAATCTATGTTTCTCTGCGTTCCGATGGTAGAGCTGATGTGGCTAAACTGGCAAAAAAATACGGCGGAGGCGGGCACAAAACCGCATCGGGATTTGAAATTAAAAACAATAAATTGCCATGGAAAACGATAAAATAAATATGGATAATAAATTATTTGAAACAAGCGACAAAATACTGGTTTATACGGACGGGGGAGCTAGAGGAAATCCCGGACCGGCGGCTATCGGCGTTGTAATCGGCCAAAGGAAATATTGCGAAAAAATAGGCCGGACTACCAATAATGTCGCCGAATATGAAGCCGTGATTTTTGCGCTTAAAAAAATAAAGGCCTTATTTGGTAAAAAGGGAACAAAAGAAATAAATGTGGAAATACGGACGGATAGTGAACTGGTTTCAAAACAGCTGAACGGAAAATATAGAGTAAAAGACGCTGATTTAATACCTCTTTTTATAAGCGTTTGGAATGAAAAACAAGAATTTAAAAAAGTGGAATTTATACATATTCCAAGAGAACAGAACAAAGAAGCCGATAAATTGGTAAATATGGCAATGGACACAAATGAAAAATAAAACAATAGATTTTAAAATTGAGGGAGGTAAAAAGCTTTCCGGAACTATTAATACAAATACCTCTAAAAATTCAGCGGTAGTTCTTTTATGCGCTTCACTTCTGAATAAAAATAAAACAATTCTTAAAAAAATGCCCCGCATTGAAGAAGTCAACCGGATTACAGAAGTTCTTGAAAGCATTGGAGTAAAAATAAATTGGAAAAAAGGAAATGATCTTGAAATCATTCCTCCTAAGAAAATAGATCTAAGCCGGCTCAATATGCAATCAGCCGTAAAAACGCGCAGTATTATGATGTTTTTAGGGCCGTTAGTTCATTTATTCAGAGAATTCCGCATTCCTCATGCCGGCGGATGCCGCCTAGGCAAAAGAACGGTGGCGCCGCATTTTTTTGCTTTAGAAAAAATGGGGGTTAAAATAGAAACTTTAGAAAATTCATATAATGTATCAGTAAAAAATCTTAAGCCGGCGGAAATAGTCCTTTATGAATCTGGCGATACTGTAACGGCAAATGCAATAATGGCGGCGGCAAAAATCTCCGGAAAAACAACAATTAAATTTGCATCGGCTAATTATCAGGTTCAGGATTTATGTTTTTATCTAATGAAATTCGGTGTGCAAATTGAAGGAATTGGCACTACAACTCTCATGATTAATGGTGTTCCTGAAATAAAACAGGATATGGAATATTGTCCAAGTGAAGATCCAATTGAGACAATGCTTTTCCTTTCCATTGCGGCGACCACTAATTCTATGCTTGCAATAAAGCGGTGCCCGATAGATTTTCTTGAACTGGAACTGTTAAAATTGGAAAAAATGGGTTTTAAATATAAAATTTTAAAGCATTATAAGGCAAATAACGGTTTTACCAATTTAGTTGATATAAAAACATTTCCGTCAAAATTAGCTGCTCTTGAAGAAAAAATATATGCCAGGCCTTTTCCGGGACTAAATATAGACAATCTGCCGTTTTTTGTTCCGATTGCGACTCAAGCCAAGGGCACGACTCTGATTCATGACTGGGTTTATGAAGAAAGAGCGCTTTATTACAAAGAACTTTCAAAATTAGGCGCAAATATTTTATTAGCCGATCCACATCGTGTTTTTATTGAAGGGCCAACGAAACTTAAAGCTGCAAAAATTATTTGTCCGCCAGCGCTTAGACCCGCGGCAATTATTCTTATTGGAATGCTGGCAGCTAAGGGAACATCTGTTTTAAAAAATGTTTATTCAATAAATAGGGGGTATGAGGACTTATGCAGCCGGCTTAATAAATTAGGCGCGCGCATAAAGGTAATTTAA
>JBBUBH010000049.1:0-8364 GCA_038078395.1 Patescibacteria group bacterium | reverse complement strand
AGTTTATGAATATAAATTTGATATTGGTTATGTCCGCGATCCGATTAAAAAAATAGTGCAGGAAAACGGTTGGGAATTTGTGCCGGTTGTCAGAAAAAAATACGCGCTTTACAAAAGTTTAGAGTAAGATAAATTTGACCCATCCAGGAATCGAACCGGAAAAACTAAAATTTTGAAGCTAAAATAAAGCCAAGTTCGAGTGGACTCCCGGCAGCCCTTCTTCGCTACGCTCATCAGGGCCTTCGGCCCTATTATAAATAATAAAGAAGAAGGCACTGAGAAAGTATGACGAAGCGATACAATTTCCACGCCTCTGTATTCCTCAGGGTCTAACGACCTTGTTAAAATCAGTAAGACAAAGGCACTGACGAATCCTTTTGGATGAGGAAGTGCCAAATTGAAACGGATAGAATTTTATGGAAAAATTCCTTAAATTAAGGTATCCTTTTATCCATGGCGCAACAACAACAAGATGAAGTCGTAATCAGATTCAATGAAGTTTCTTTTGAATACGGGCACAACAAGCCAATTTTAAAAGAGGCTGATTTTTCAATCCGGCGCGGGGCAAAAATCGCTCTAATGGGACAGAATGGCGCCGGAAAAAGCACTATTTTCCAGCTTATTATGGGAACGCTCAAGCCGGACTTGGGGGCTATTAGCATCAATGATGATCTGACTATTGCCACCGCCAAACAGGTAATTTCCCGCGATCAGATGAAGCTGACTGTCAGAGAATTTTTTGAAAAGTGCTTCAATAAAAAAATATACGATATTGACCCGCGGATCGATGAGGTTCTTGAAATTGTAAACCTCAATGCTCCGAAAGACAGGATGGTGAAAACATTTTCCGGGGGCCAGCAGGCGCGCCTTCTTCTGGCGTCGGCGCTTATCCAGAATCCGGATCTGCTTCTGCTTGACGAGCCGACAAATAATCTTGATAAATCCGGCATAGACCATCTGACTAAATTCCTTGTGGAATATAAGAAGAACTGCATAGTCATTTCTCATGACGCCGAATTCCTCAATGCTTTTACGCAGGGAGTTCTGTATCTAGACATATATTCTCAAAAAGTTGAACAGTATGCGGGAAATTATTATGAATTGGTTGAAGAAATAAAAGTCCGGCTTGAACGGGAAAGGATGAAAAATGTCCGGCTGGAACGGGATATCGCAAATCGCAAAGAGCAAGCAAGTTTTTTCGCCCAAAAAGGAGGCCATATGCGCGATGTGGCGAGAAAAATGCGGGAAAAGATTGAAGAGCTTGAAGAAGAAGTCGTGGACGCGCGCAAAGAAGACAGGACTATCAGAAGCTTCTCTATCCCCTGCCAGGATGATATCAGCGGGCAGATTCTTAAGCTCAGTTCCGTTTCCATAATAAAGAATCACAAGCCGGTTTCCAAAAAAATCAATGTTATTCTGAAAAAAAATGAACGCTTGCTTTTAGCCGGTCCGAACGGAATCGGCAAAACAACTCTTCTTGAAAAATTGGCGGCTGGAAACGCAAAGGGAGAAAGCATAACCAAGGGCATCAAAGTCGGATATTATCGGCAGGATTTTTCCACGCTTAACTTTGAAGACACCGTGTATGATTCGCTGGTATCGGCAGTCAAAGACAGGGATGCTGTTGATTGGAGCATGACAAATGAAAAACTCCGTTCCGTTGCCGCGGGATTTCTTATTGACGAACAGGTATTGAGGACTAAAATCGGCAGTTTATCAGAGGGCCAGAAAGGGCTGGTTTCTTTTGCCCGGCTGGCGCTTCAAAAACCCGGACTGCTTATCCTTGACGAGCCGACAAATCATATAAATTTCCGCCATATTCCAATAATCGCCGCCGCGCTTGATAAATACACTGGGGCGATGATATTAGTAAGCCACATTCCGGAATTCGTAAAGCAAATCAGGATTGATAAAATTCTGGATTTGGAAAAAATAAAATAATTAAAATCTCCTTTATAAGGAGATTTTTTTAATTTTATTTTAATCGCGAGGCCAAGGAATTTCATTTCTTAATGAAACCACATTTGATAGTTTTTGGACGCATTATATAATAAGAATATGAAAAAAATATCAATAATCATTGTTTTTACGGTTTCCTTGTTCTGGCTGCCGGCTTTTGCGGCAGATCAGGCGCCTAGCGTGCAAGCGGGCATCACTCCTGACAGCCAGTGGTATGATTTAAAAATTTTCACTGAAGATGTCTGGACAAATATACTTGGCTTACTCAGTTCCGATGCGGAAATAAAATATCTGAATAGGCGCATGGAAAAGCGCGGAGCCGAGGCGATAGCAATGGCTGAAAAAAATGGGGCAGACTCGCCGGAATTCATCAAGGCGCTTGGTTTAAGATTTGATTATAAAAATGAAATTGTAAATATTTTGGGAAAAGAACAGCCGAAAGCTTATCAGGATTACCAAAACATCATAATGGGCCAGATCGGACGCGATGAGGAATTGCGGAGAATAATCAACGCATCTCCGGTAAAAGCGGAGCTTGAATCTAAAATGAATGACTTGCGCGCAAAGCTTGATCAGGCAAAAAAGTCCGAAACCGCGGCGCAGGCGGAAACTCTGCTTAAAGAACTTGAGAAAGCTAAAACTGATTATTCCGATTTCATAAAATATCAAAATGATTATAGCGCTACCCTCGATAATGTAGCCAATAGGGCGGAAAATTATTTTACCGGAGAATTCAAGGCGGAACTTGTGCTTGAAAGAGCGGCGGCGCAGGCGGAACGCGCAAAAAAAGACAAGTATGACGGGGATGTGGTAAAAATCAACAATCTTATTGCGGAAGCCAAGCAGGCAGTTAAGGATGCTAAAATTAAAGAAATAACTAATTTTACAGATAAATTGCAAAAAGCGATGCGCGATTCAGAAGAAAATTTTAATAAAAAAAGAGCAACGGATCTGGCAAAACAGGTTCCCGCCGAACAGAGCGTAAAAGTTCCGGCAAAAACCAGTCCGCTTCCGGTTACGTTGCCGCCCCAGCAAAAGCAAGAACCTGTAAAATTGCCGCCAATAGAACTGCCGCCGGTTCTGGAAACTATTCCCTCGGAAACCGTGAATACCAATCCCCTGATCCTCCTCGGATATTATGACGGCTTGCAAGGGAGGGTCGGCAGTTATTTTTCAGCCAATTTCGGCGGACAAGGCGGCTTGCCTCCTTATTATTACAAACTTGAAACAGGCGTAGGATTTCCGCCAATGGGCCTTATTCTTGATGTGAATGGGCGCTTATCAGGCACTCCGTCAGCCGCGGGAACATCGAATTTCGGCGTTTGCGTGATTGATACAGCCGGTAAGAGCGAATGCGCCACATTCAGAATGGTTGTCGCGGCAGCTGTTGTGATTCCGCCGCCAGCCCAAGTTGAAATTGATAAACAAATTTCCGTTGCGTCTCAGTCTTCGGTTACAAATGTCAAAGATCAATATGGAAGGCCAAGGGGATGTTATGCGGACATATCGGGCACGGCCAGCGGCCCCATAGGCGCGATAGTTTTCGGTAATCCTATCTCTGACTCATCAATGACAAATTGCGGCTCATGGAACCTGTCGGGGGAAAATTGTGTGCGTAGCGCGGGTCAGCCGGAACAAACGAATTGGGCATTTAGAATTAGCGGATCATATCCCGGATCCGGTGATTTAAGCAGAAGAAGCGTATCGGTAAGCGTTTCTGGAGATACGAAATTTATAGATTTAAATGCTATTTCCTGTTCAACTCGATAATAAATATAATTAATAAGATTTTTTTAGCCGGAATGTGTTGCACCAATAATCATTTATGCCTGCCAATATAAAATATATTAGAAAAATAGTCATTATATTTTCTGTCTTGGTCGGAGTATCAGCTTTATTTACAATAGCGTCGACGGTAATTTATTTTGAACATTATTCCCCGATCAAATCGGAAGAAGGAGATATTGTTTGTTCAAATAAAGCGGAGACTGGTTATGCGGAATCGACAGTGAAAGACGCCGTTCTCGGCCATGGAGTAGATAATAATGCAAAAATAAAGCTTTCCGGAAAAATTTCTTATTCGGCAACAGCCGGAAGTTTTTATCTGCGCGATGGCGCCTTTATCCTTCCTCTTGATCTTTCAACTTGCGCCGATGCGGATGTTTATAAAATGAACCGGGAAACGCTCATTTTTACAGGGGGCGTAATTTCCCGCGCGAATAGCGGCGCAACGCTCCGCGTTGACGGCATCAGGAATAATATGCCCGTCTGGATGCAAATCATGTTCAATGCCGGAATTTACGGCTGGATCGGCGCATTTTTCGGGGCAATCATCCTGTTATTCCGCGGCTTTTCCCGGTTAATTAACTGGCTTTTAACCGCAATAGGCTTGCGGCATCAAAAATCCGAATCGGAAATTCCGGCTGAAGCAAAAGATAATCGAGATGCCGGCTCATCAGTGCTTGCAGGAATCTTTGCGCCGCTTTTATGGGGCGCAAATCCGATTATCGGCGCAATCTGGCTGGGTTTCGGAATTTATAGCGGCTGGAAAGGAATGCAGTCTGAAAAGAAAAAAATCGCGCTTATCGGCCTTATTTTATGCTCCGCGGAACTTATCATTCTGCCAATTATTTCAATATTTTTTGGCTGGTTTTCAGCGGCCCCGGAACCGAATCTTGTAAAAAATATCTTTATTGATAATTTCTGAAATATTGCAGGCATAAAAAATTTCTTATGTTTCCCTTTCCTGTTTTTTTAGGTATATTTTAGGTATATGCCCGGTAGTAGAAATGCGATTGGTCCCGCAATGCGGGACAATGTATTTCATAAAATTCTATCCGGCATAATAAATGTAGTCTAATCTAAGGTCGCCGCATTTATTATATAATTTATCGCATTTTCACTACCGGGTATGTATGAACCAACCGGATATCATTGGCGCGTTGCGGGCTTACCGTTTTCAATACTTTTCGCGCTTTTATTTTCAATAACGATTTTAATTTGGCGGGTCGGATTTTTCCACGAGCCATTTTCCGAGTTTCAACCGGAAAAAAAAGAAATCAGCGAACCGGCAAGCGGGAAGGAAAATGCAGCTGTTCTTCCGGCTCCAAAAAAGCTTTTTGAATATATAGAAGTTACCGGCGGATGCGGACCGCATTTTGAAGGAGAGTGTTTGAATGCGCGTTCAGGTCCCGGCGCGGAATATCCTTCAGTAATGAAATTACGGAACGGGATAGTGCTTAAAGTGGGCGAAAAAGTGGAACGCAACGGGCATGCCTGGTATAAAATAGTTTTTGACGAAAAAATCCGCTATCCGGAACGGATAACAACGGACTGGTATATATCGGCTGATTATGTCCGTCCGCTGCTGGATGAAGGCACCCGTGAAAAGAAAGATCCGGAAAAAAATGCGAGCGGACAGCGCATAATCATAGACCGCTCTGAACAAATGCTTTACGCTTATGACCGCAACGGGCTGTTTATGAAGACAGCTATTTCAACCGGCTTAGAAGCCACCCCGACTCCGCGCGGCTTATTTTCAGTTTTCAGAAAAACTCCAAGCCGTTATATGCAAGGCCCCATACCGGACGTTTCTGATCAATTTTATGATCTTCCCGGAGTGCCGTGGAATTTGTATTTTACATATCAGGGAGCGGCGATACATGGAACTTATTGGCATGAAAATTTCGGGAAGCAATCATCCCATGGATGCGTGAATTTAATGCCAACAGAGGCGCAAAAACTCTATAATTGGGCAGGGGTGGGAACATTTGTGATTGTGCAGGAATAATAGCTTTAAAAGCACCTCCCCTTGCATTATTTATTAATTTGTGGTAAATTATAGTTTATATGGTTAGTTTTAATCTTTTAGCAAGTTTATTAACCAGTGCCTTAATCGCCTTTTCCGGCGTTTCTTTGGCTGCTCCGGCGAGTATTTCTGTAGATTCCCCTGCTGTTCCGGAAGTTCCTTTTTATTCGCAATTCCGGGATATTCATGCGGCAGAATGGCAAAAACTGGGCTGCGGTGTAGCAAGTTTAGCAATGCTAATTAATTTTTATCAACCGGAAACCGTAAGGGTGGATGCCCTCCTTAAAGAAGGTATTTCTGCGGGAGCATTCATTAATGGCGCCGGATGGAGCCACAAAGGCCTGACTCTTCTTGCCGGAAAATATGGCCTGAAAGGAGAAAGCTATGATCTTTCCCGTTCTGATGCAGATACCGCCCTTGCTCAATTGGAAAAAATCTTGAAAGAAGGGCCGATTATGGCATCAGTGCACTATAAATTTGATCCAAAAAATCCGATACCCCATCTTGTTGTCATAAATGGCATAAGCAACGACCTGGTTTATTATAATGACCCGGCTTCGGCATCGGGAGGAAAAAATATTTCCGTCCAGGATTTTATGGAAGCGTGGAAACAAAAATTCATTGTTATCCGGCCGGATAACAGAAGAATATAGTGTAAAAAACAGCAAAGAGCCACTAATTCTTCCTGCTGTTTTTTAAATTTTTATATTTTTGAATCAACGCCGCTTGATTAAATTTAAAAGCTGTTTTGAAAACTTTTTCCATAACCTTCGGATCATATTGGCCTTTGTAAATAGGCGGAATTTCTTTTTTTATTCCTAATAATCCATAGACTGCGATCATCGCCGATCTGACGGAATTTTCCACAGTAAAAACAACTTCATCCGGTATTTCGCAGAATTGGCCGATAAAAGCGAAATTATCCGTCCCTTCGGGAATTACCTGTGGGCGGTCGCCTTTTTTTCTTGGCATAAATTGGCTGGTTATGTACGGCATCATGCAAGGAATGCAGTCTGACGATTCAAGAATTTTCGGCAGCTCTTTTATAAATCCTAAATGGGAACAAATTTCAATCATAATTTCTTCGCCGTTGCAGTCAGACATCTTTTTATGGACGTAATTTCCCTTTTTATCAGGGGCCAGGCCATATCCCCAAAAAACACTAATATTTTCCGGCTGATTTTTAAAATGCGGCTGATAAGGAGTAATCATGGAAATAATCCAGTTGGAGTCTTTGATCGTGGTTATTCCGCCGGTTCCCGGCTTATTTTTAGAAAAATTCGTCATCAGATCCGAGAATGTCTTGTCTTTGAAAGTTACTGAAAATGATTCCCATTTTGATTTGTCTATTTCAGCATTGAATACTTCCGGATTGCCGAAAGAAGCGCGATTTTTTGAGATATTTTTCCATATCGCCCAAGAATCATACGGGATATTTGAATTGGCAATGGGCGCGCTTTTCATGCTCCCAAAAGACGAATTTGCCGTTATGGAACCGTTAGTCAAAAAAACCAAATCGTTGCCCGACAGAAGCAATTCTTTGTTTCCGTCTTTTCCCGAATAAGTTATCTTCTCCACGCGCTCTTTGCTGTTTTTAGCGCGGATGAATTTCAGCGAGATAACCCGATTCTTTGTTAAAAAATTAACGCCTTTTTCCTTCAGCCAATCCGCAATCGGCAGAACGATTGAGTCGTATTGGTTATATCGGGTATTGCGCACGCAAGCCATAGTGCCAATTTGCGGAAATTCCTGTATAAAACGCAAGGCGTAACGTTTAACTTCCACGGCGCTATGCCATGGCTGAAATGCAAAAGTTGTGGAAAACATAAGCCAAAAATTAGTTTTGAAAAAAGCCGGAGAAAAGACATCATTAATTTTAAGGCCGTCAAAATAAGATTCCGGAAGCGCATATATTTTGATTATATTTAATTCATCGGCCGCGCTTAAGCCGAAATCCGATGGATTGATTATTTTTCCGCCCTCAACAATCCTTGCCCTGGCATTCCATCTTGTTTTTTTATCATTGTTAAATTCAATAAAATCATCAAGGAGGGTCTTTTTGGAATTTTTATAGAGGGGTATGAAAGAAAAAAGATTTTGGGTGCAATTATAAACTTCTTCTGTAAACATCCTCTTGCCTCTTGTGATATATCTATTTTTTGAAATATCTTTGCCGTCAAGGCTTCCGCCGATATATTCTTTTTCCTCAAATATATGAATATTTTCCCCATCAAAACCGCCGTCCCGGATTAAATAAGCCGCAGAAGCAAGTGATGCGATTCCGCTTCCGATTAAATACGCTTTTTGAGAATTTATTTTCATATTGAATATCCGTTTTAACGGTTTATTAATAACTATAACCCAGATATAAATAATAAAACACTAAAAATAAAAAATCCCCCGACGAAATATCGGGGAATTTTTTAGTATCTATATTTTTGACACCTTAGTTGCATTTGGTCCTTTCGGGCTCTGAGCAACTTCAAATTGCACTAAATCGCCTTCTTTCAAATCCGCAAACTCCACGTTCTGAAGCTCTTTGGAATGAAAGAAAAGATCCTTCTCTACGCCTTCACGGGCAATAAAGCCGAATCCGC